>DHWS01000153.1:0-208 GCA_002413305.1 Actinobacteria bacterium UBA5176
GCTCAAGACCCATGCCTGACACGCGAGTCCTGGGCGGGCGCTACCAGACTGACCGCCTCCTCGGTCAGGGAGGCATGGCCGAAGTCTACCTCGGCATGGACCGGGTCCTTGGGCGGCGAGTGGCCATCAAAGTGCTCGGCGGGCAGCTCAGCCGAAACGCACAGTTCGTCTCCCGGTTCCGCCGGGAGGCGCAGGCCGCCGCCGCCTT
>DHWS01000153.1:456-629 GCA_002413305.1 Actinobacteria bacterium UBA5176
GAGGCGCAGGCCGCCGCCGCCTTGAATCACCCGAACGTGGTGGGCGTCTACGACACCGGCTCAGACGACGGTACGCACTTCATCGTCATGGAGTACATCCAGGGACGGACCCTCGCGGAGGTGATCCGGGAGGACGCACCGCTGCTCCCCGAGCGGGCCGTCGAGATCGCCGG
>DHWS01000153.1:857-10824 GCA_002413305.1 Actinobacteria bacterium UBA5176
GGCATCGTCCACCGGGACGTGAAGCCGGGAAACATCATGCTGACTCCCGCCGGCGACGTGAAGGTGATGGACTTCGGCATCGCCCGGGCCACCACGTCCGAGAGCCTCACCCAGACGGCCACAGTGCTGGGCACGGCAACGTACTTCTCCCCCGAACAGGCCCAGGGCGCCGCCGTCGACGCGCGTTCGGACCTCTACTCGCTGGGATGCGTGCTCTACGAGATGCTCACCGCCCAACCGCCCTTCACGGGCGACACCCCGGTGGCCATCGCGTACCAGCACGTGAAGGAGAACCCACTCCCTCCGAGCAAACTGAACCCGGACATCCCCCCGGAGCTCGAATCCATCGTCCTGAAGCTCCTCGCGAAGAATCCGGCGAACCGCTACCAGTCGGCCGCCGAGCTGATCGAGGACTTCGACCGGTACCGGGCGGGCGTGCCGGTCCACGCCACCCCGCTCCTTGCCGAGCCGACCCAGGTGGTCGAACCCCAGACGCGGGCCACGACCGTCCTGCCCGTCGCCACCACGCCGGAGACGTACCGGAACCGGCGATGGGTGGCGTTCGCCATCCTCGCGATCATCCTGGCGGTGATCGCCGTGGCGCTGATCTTCCTGGCCAAGAGCCTGCTGGGGACGGACCAGCTGAGCGCGGTCCCGAACGTCCGGGGCCAGACCGAGACCGCGGCAGAGGGCACGCTCCAACAGGCCGGATACGTCACGAAGGTGAGCTCGCGCACCGTCCAGAGCCGGTACCCGCAGGGCAGGGTCGCGGACTACACGCCGAAACAGGCGCACACGGGCGACACGATCACGTTGATCCTCTCCTCGGGCCAGCCGGTCCAGAAGGTGCAGATCCCCGACGTGATCTGCCTCTCGCAGAGCGAAGGAACGAACCAGCTCGTGGCCGCCGGCTTCCAGGTCGACATCGGGGGTTCGGCCCACAACAACCAGTGCCAGCCGGGCGACATCGCGAAAACGTCCCCCGCCGCCGGTTCGCTCCAGCCGGTGAATTCGATCGTCCACATCTACTTGATCCCGCTGCCGTCGCCGTCCCCGAGCCCCTCGCCGAGCCCCTCACCTTCGCCATCTCCGAGCCCTTCGCCCAGCCCCTCGCCTTCTCCGTCACCCAGCGCCAGCGTGACTCTCCTGCCCACCGGCACACCCTAGCGGCCGCGGCCGGCGGCGTCGTGGCGTGCGGTAGCATCCGGGAAGTCGTCCACTTACCCTTCCCGATCGGAGCGAGCTGCGTTGGATGTCGTGCGGGAGGAGTTCACCGAAGATGAGCGGGCGATCCTCGCTCCCCATTTCACGAACCTGGACGGACCGGTGTTCGCCCTGGTCGGGCTGCCCGAAGTCGTGAAGGGGGCTCTCTTCGCCCGGTATTCCCGCTCGCCGAAGTCCCTGCGCCGGCTGTTCCTGGACGAGTTCGCGGAGACTGCCTCGCCACAGGCGGCCGACACCGGTGCGGGCGTCCGGCGGGCCGAGCAGCTCTACGAGCGAGTGTTCCTGGAGTACGGCGACGACTCGGTGGCTCAGCTCGGCGGGGTGCACCTCGCCTGCGAGCAGGCATCGCAGATCCTCACCAAGGTGCTCGAACGGGGCCGGCTGGCGGCCTATCTGGAGCAGTCGACCCGCTACGTGCCGTACGACGACCGTCCCGGCGGACGGTGGCGGTACCACGTGCCTCCGGAGGTCGAAGCGCTTCCCGACATCGCCGCTCGGTACCGCTCCACCCTGGACCGGGCCTTCGAGACGTACGCGAAGTGGCTCGGACCGCTCCAGGACTTCTACCGCGAACGGTATCCGAAGGACCCCGCCGACTCCGACTTCGTCCACCGCATGACCATCCGGGCCAAGGCCTGCGACACCCTGCGCGGGCTGCTCCCGGTGGCGACCCGGACGAACGTCGGCATCTACGCCACCGCGCAGTCTTACGAGCAGCTCCTCCTGAGGATGCGCGCGCATCCGCTCCTGGAGGTCCGCGGGTTCGGCGACCTCATGCTCGAGGAGCTTCGCAAGGTCATCCCCGCCTTCCTGGTCCGGGTGGACCGGCCGGACCGCGGCGGCGCCTGGAGCGACTACCTCCGCGACACGAGGGAGGCGACGGCCAACCTCGCTGCGCGCCTGCTGGCCCGCGATCCTGCATCCCGCCCCCAACCCTCGAGCGTCACGCTGGCGTCGTTCGACCCTGACGGCGAGGCGAAGGTCGTGGCCGCCGCGTTGTACGAGCATTCCTCGATCCCCTTCTCGACCCTGCTGGAACGGGCACGGCGGATGACGGTCGCGGAGCGCGCGGAGACGATACGGGTCTATGCCGGGGACCGGACGAACCGCCGCCACCGGCCCGGGCGGGCATTCGAAGCGGCCGGGTACCGCTTCGACATCCTGTGCGACTACGGGGCCTTCCGGGACCTGCAGCGGCACCGGCCGCTGACCATCGAATGGCAGCGGCTCTCGCCGGAGCACGGCTTCTCGGTCTCGCCCGACGTCGAACCGGCCGGGGCCGGCACCGACTGGGCGTCGGTCATGGAAGGGTCCGCGGCCCTGTTCGACGTCCTGACCGAGCGATGCGGGCCGGTGGTGGCGCAGTACGCGCTCTCCATGGCGTACCACGTTCGGTTCACCATGGAGCTCAACGCCCGGGAAGCCCTCCACCTCATCGAGCTTCGGAGCTCCCCCCAGGGCCACCCGGTCTACCGGGCGATCGCGTGGGAGATGCACAGGCTGATCCGGGAGCAGGCGGGGCACGAAGCCATCGCCGGAGCGATGCGCTTCGTCGACCGGAGCGAGGTCGACTTAGAACGCCTCGACGCCGAGCGCCTCACCGAGGCCCGGCGCGGTCCGGGACCCGTGCCCGCCCGATCCTGACGCCCGTTCGGGCGGCTTGGGTCGGTCTCCGGCGAGGACCAGGCTCGTTCGTTTCCCGGATGAGGCTTTGGGGGCGTTCAGCGTCGACCGGCCGTGGCTACCGGCTCCGGTTCGGACGCAGCCTGAGCCTGACCGTCGGAGCCGGCGTCGAACGAACAGTCGGCCTCGCTTTCGTCGTTCCCCTCGAGGATCTTGCGGAGGAGCGTCCGGAGCTGACGGCTTTCGTCGACGCTCAGATGCCGCCCGAAATGCTCCTGGATCCCCTTGAGATGGATCGGCGTGGCCAGCCGGAAGGCTTCCGCACCCGCTTCGGTGATCGTCGCGTAGGTCCCGCGCCGGTCCGCCGCGCACGATCGGCGCGATACGAGCCTCGCCTCCTCCATCCGATCGATCAGGCGGGTCACGCCGCTCTTGCTCAGGAGCACCGCTTCGGAGAGGTCCTGCATGCGCATGGCCCCCTCCGGGGCGCGGGACAGATGCAGGAGGACCTCGTACCAGCTCAACGGCAGGCTCCGCTGATCCAGGAGGTCGCGCTCGAGCCGTCCGACCAGCACCGAATGCGCCTGAATGAGCGAAGCCCAAGCGTTCAGCTGATCCTCGACGATGCGATCGGTCCTGTCCACGAAGCCATGCTACCAGGCAGTAGTTGACGCCGCAACGATTTATGGGATATAGTTGCGACTGCAATCGTTGAGAGAGCAACCGAGAGCCGGAGGAGCCGGCGTCCGGGACGAGGAACGAGGAGGCAGAGAGATGGAAACGACCACCGAGACCCGCGGGATCGAGATCCCTCAGGCCGGTTCGTAGGCGATCGACGCGGCGCACAGCACGGTGTCGTTCGTCGCAAAGCACATGATGGTCAGCAAGGTGCGAGGCTCCTTCAAGAACGTCACCGGCGAGCTGCACGTGGCCGACACCATCGAGGGCTCCAGCGTGGAGGCCGTCATCGACGCAGCGAGCATCGACACCGGCACCGAGCAGCGCGACGCCCACCTCCGGTCGCCCGACTTCCTTGATGTCGAACGATTCCCGGAGCTTCGCTTCAAGAGCAAGCAGGTCGAGCGGACGGGCCCCACGACCCTGAAGGTCGTGGGCGACCTCTCCATCCGCGACGTCACCCGGCCGGTCGTCCTGGACGTCGAGTACGAGGGCCAGGTCCCGAACATGCATGGGGGCCTGCGCGCGGCGTTCTCCGCCACCACGGAGATCGACCGCGATGCGTTCGGCATCACCTGGAACATGGCCCTGGAGACCGGCGGGGTGCTGGTCGGCAAGCGGGTGAAGATCGAGCTCGAGATCGCCGCCGTCCAGATAGCCGCGGAACAGGCCGCGTAAGAATCTCGGCCGAAAGCGAAGGCGAATGAGCGCCTCCGGGTCCGGACCCGGGGGCGCTTTCGTTCGATGGCGGACGCCGAACCCGAACGGAAACGCAACGCACACCACCCGGTCAGCCGGGATGTTTCCGGGGACAATGGCCGCCGTGAACGTGCTGTCCCTCACATGGCTGCTGGCCTTCGACCGCGAAGCGGTGATCCTGGCCGCGCTCATCTCCCTGGGCGGAGCGGCCGTCGTCGTGGCGATCGGCGCGTTCGTGCTGTTCGCGCGGGAGCGGCGGCGGCGTTCGGACTGACGGCTACGAGGGCCCGGCGGCGGCCGCCTTCGACTTCTCCTCGTCGATGAGCACGCGGCGAAGCACCTTGCCGACCAGCGTCTCGGGAAGGGAATCCCGGAACTGCACGAACTTCGGGATCTTGTAGCCGGTCAGGCCGTTCTCGTCGCGAAGGAACGAGGTGATCTCGTCGGCGGTCGCGGTCTCGCCTTCTTTCAGCACGATGTAGGCCTTCACGGCCTCACCGGTCTTCTCATCGGGGATCCCGACGACGGTCGCCTTCTGGACCTTGGGGTGGGTGTACAGGACCTGCTCGATGTCGGTCGGGTACACGTTGAACCCGGACACGAGGATCATGTCCTTCTTCCGGTCGACGATGTAGAAGTAGCCTTCATCGTCCATCTTGGCGATGTCGCCGGAGAGGAGCCACCGGGTCCCGTCCTCGGCGGTCTTGATCATGCCCTCGGTCTCCTCGGGCCGGTTGAAGTACCCCTGCATGATCTGGGGTCCGGCCAGGATCAGCTCGCCCTGCTCCCCCGCGGGCATGTCCTTCGTCCAGTCGTCGAGGTCCACGATCCGGCAGTCGGTGTCGGGGACCGGCAGACCGATCGAGCCTTCCTTCCGCTTGCCGTAGATCGGCTGGGCGTGGGTGATGGGCGAGGTCTCGGTGAGCCCGTAGCCTTCCGCCACCGCCGCGCCGGTGATGCTCTGGAACTTCTGGGCGACCGCGAGGGGGAGCGGCGCGGCGCCGGACAGGCAAGCCTTCAGGGACTTGAGGTCGTACTTGGGGGTCTCCTTCGCCTCGTTGATGGCGATGTAGAGGCGAGGGACGCCGGGGAACAGCGTGGGCTTCTCCTTCTGGATGACCTTCAGCGTGGGTTCGAGCTGGAACTGCGGCATCAGGACCAACTTGGCGGCCTTCGAGATCCCGATGTTCATGCCCACCGTCATCCCATACGAGTGGAAGAACGGGATGATGCACATCACGCCCTCCTGGCCCTCGACCAATCCCGGGAACCAGGCCCCGCCCTGCAGCACGTTCGAGATCAGGTTGGAGTGGGTGAGCATGGCGCCCTTGGACAGGCCAGTCGTCCCTCCGGTGTAGATGAGGCCGGCGATGTCGTTCTTCGGGTCCACCTCGGCCACCGGGGCCGACGGATACGAGCCGCGCATCAGGTCCTTCCACCACCGGACCTTGGCGTCGGGCGGGACCGGGGGCCATGGGTGGCCTTCGGCCAGTTCGTGCTTCTTGATGGTCCGGGGGGCAAGCAGGTTCAGTGGGAACGGCATGTAGTCGGTGACGCTCCCGACGACGACCTCGCGCAGGCCCGCCTCCTCCCGAACGCTGGCCACCAAGGGATACAGCACATCGAGCGTGATAGCGACTTCGATCCCTGCGTCCTTCAGCTGGTGGGAGAGCTCGCGCTGGGTGTAGAGGGGGTTGTTGCCCACGACGACCGCGCCGATCCGAAGGGCCGCGTAGTAGGCGATGACGTAGTGCGGACAGTTGGGCAGGATGAGGCCGACCCGGTCACCCTTCTGGATGCCGAGGCTCACCAGGACCCGGCTGAACCGGTCGACCTGCGCGCCGAGCTCTCGGTAGCTGAGCGTCTTGCCGGCCGGGGCGCCGGGGAGCCAGAACGCGATCGCCGGCCGGTCCGGGAAGCGCTCCACGGCGTCGGTCAAGAGCGAGTACAGCGACCGCTCCGTGTATGGCTCGAGGGACTTCGGCACGTCGTCGGGGTAGTGGTCGAGCCAGGGGCGATCGGTCACGGCGGCACCTCCAAGTCGAGAATGGGCCATTATGGCCGACCCCGCAGGTCAGCCGCCATGGCCGGCGGCCGGAGCGAAATGCCTCAGGCGTGGACGGGTGGGATCCGTTCCTTCCACGGCCGGGCCTCTTCGAGCTGGGACGACACGCGCAGGAGCACGTCCTCCCGGCCGTACGGTGCCACCAGGTGCACCCCGACCGGCAGGCCCGCCTCGTTCCAATACAGCGGGAGCGACACCGCCGGCTGGCCCGTGGCGTTGACCAACGGCGTGTACGGGGTGACGGTGGCCGCCCGGAAGATGGGCCCCAACGGGTTGTCCGGGTCGCTGGCCATCTCGCCGATCATCGGCGGGGGTTCGGCCAGCGTGGGGGTCAGCAGCAGGTCGAACCCTCCGTCCACGTACCAGTCGGCGATCCGCCGACCGCCCAGCTGGAGCCACTCGACCGAGCTCAGCAGCTGCCCGCCGCTGTAGTTCCGGCCCATCTCGGCCAGCGCCCACGTGACGGTTTCGACGTCCTCCTGGCCGATCGGCCGGCCGGTCTTGCGCTGCCAGTACTCGAGGTTCCAGGCGATCCCCGCCGCCCACAGCGTCAGGAACTGGGCGATGAAGTCGGGGTCGTCCAGGCCGGGCGGGGCGCTTCGAACCACCTCGTGGCCGAGGGACTCCAGCAGCTCGATCGCGTCATCGACCGCCGCCAGACAATCGGGGTGCGTGTCGGCCGTCCCACCCGGGCATTCGGTCAGCACGCCGAACTTCAGGTGGCCCGGCTCGGCCCCCACCTCCTGGATGAACGGCCGGACCGGCGGCGGGGCGACGACCGGATCGCCGGGCATCTCCCCGGCGATCCAGTCCAGGATGGCCGCGGAGTCCCGGACGGAACGCGTCAGGGCATGCTCGGACACCAGGCCGTGCATGATGTCGCCGAACTCCGGCCCCAGGGACGTCCGTCCGCGCGACGGTTTCAGCCCGAACAGCCCGCACTCGCTGGCCGGGATGCGGATCGAGCCGCCCCCATCGGTCGCGTGCCCGACGGGAACCATGCCGGAGGCCACGGCTGCCGCGGACCCCCCGCTGGACCCACCGGTCGAGTGCCCCGTGTTCCACGGGTTCCGGGTGGGCCCGTACGCTTCGGGCTCGGTGGTCGGCAGGATCCCGAGTTCCGGGGTGTTCGTCTTCCCCACGAAGACGAAGCCGGCGGCCCGGAACTTCGCCGCCAGGTATGTGTCCCGTTCCTCCGTCCACCCGAGGTCCCTCAGGAACCGCATCCCCTCGTGGAATGGGTCGCCGGCTGTGTGGCAGATCAGGTCCTTCAACACTATCGGGACGCCCTTGAAGGGACCGTCGGGCAATGGCGACCGCGCCGCATCGCGGGCCTGTTCGAACAGCGGGTGGATCACCGCGCCCAGCTCGGGGTTGAGCTTCTCGATCCGGACGATGGCGGCGTCGACCAGCTCGAGCGGCGACAGGTCGTCGGTCCGGACCAGTTCGGCTTGCGCGGTCGCGTCGAGGAATGCGAGGTCGTCGGTCATCCATGGCTCCTGTCCGAAGGGTGACCAACGGTACCGAGGTCGCTACGCTTGGCGCAACCTCGCGAGGCCGTGGCACCCACCGCGGTCGAAAGGACCCGGATGAGCGAACTGACGGATCTGCTTCGAGCCCGCGCCCGGGATGCCCTCCCTCCGGTCGACGGCGAGGTGAAGGTCCCGGGGCTGCGGGAGCCCGTCGAGGTCCGGCGGGACGGGTGGGGCGTCCCCCACATCTACGCGAGGAACCTGCACGACCTGTACTTCGCGCAGGGGTACGTGACGGCTTCGGAGCGGCTGTTCCAGATCGAGTTCAGCTATCGGACGGGGTCGGGACGCCTTTCCGAGCTGGTCGGCGAAGCAGCCCTTCCGCTCGACCGCTTCATCCGAACGCTCGGCTGGAACCGCGCGGCCCGCCGGCAGGTCGCGGCCTGGGACGACCTCTCGCTGGACATCGCCCGCGCCGCCGCCGCCGGCACGCGGGCGTGGATCGACCACATGCCTGCCCAGCCCGTCGAGTACGACATCCTGCAGTCCGAACCGCTCCGCCTGGACGAGGAGGACGCCATCGTCGCGGCGGCCTGCGGGGGCCTGTTCATGGCGTGGACCCTGTCGGCGAACTGGGACGCGGAACTCCTCCGCGCCCAGCTGGCCGACGCCCTTGGATGGGAGCTGATGACCGAGCTCTTCCCGGCCATCCCAAGCGTCCCAACGGTGATGGTTGCCGGCAAGGACGGCGGTCCCGCCTCGCGCCGCCATGCCTTCGAGCTCCTCCGCCAGGCGCCGAAGTTCCCCTCGGGCCAAGGCTCGAACAACTGGGTGGTGTCGGGCAGCCGGACGAAGACGGGCATGCCTCTGCTAGCGAACGATCCCCACGTGTTCGCCCAGGTCCCCTCGGTCTGGTTCGAGGTCCACCTGGTCGCCCCGGGCGTGAACGTCCGCGGCGTAGCGCTCCCGTTCGCCACCGGCGTCCTGCTCGGGCACAACGATCGGATCGCGTGGGGATGCACGAACGTCGGGGGCGACACGCAGGACCTCTACCGGGAGCAGCTCAACGCCGAAGGGACGGCCGCGCTGTACGACGGCGCGTGGGAGCCGCTCACGATCCATCGCGAGGAGATCCCGGTCCGCGGCCGCGCCGAGCCCGAGGTGCTGGAGGTGAAGGAGACCCGCCACGGACCGATCCTCGACTCGTACCTCGTCGGCATGTCCGAGATCAACGCGGTGGAGGGCAGGATCGAGCAGACGTACGCGCTTCAGTGGGTGGGGTTCGAGCACAGCGTGAGCGTCGGCACGGTCCACCGGCTCAACACCGCCGGGAACTTCGACGAGTTCCGGGCGGCCCTCGCGGACTGGTCGTGCCCTGGGCAGAACTTCGTGTACGCGGACGTGGACGGGAACATCGGCTACCAGGCCACCGGGTGGCATCCGATCCGGCGGCGGGGCGACGGTGCCGTGCCGGCGCCGGGCTGGTCTCCCGAGTTCGGATGGGACGGATGGGTGCCCTTCGAGGAGATGCCCTGGGCGTACAACCCGGAGGAGGGCTTCCTATGCACGGCGAACCAGAAGATCCACGACGACGCCTACCCGTATCTGCTTGGGCAGGATTTCTTCCCACCCTTCCGCTCCCGGCGGATCGCCCAGATGATCACGGAGGTCGAACGCCACGACGCGGACTCCTTCGCCCGGATGCAGTCCGACTGGCTCTCGCTGCCCGCCCGGGGTCTGGTGCCGTTGCTGCTGGAGCTCGAACCCGCCGACGACCGGCAGAAGCAGGCGCTGGGTGTGCTCCGGGAGTGGGACTGCCGGCTGGCGCCCGATTCGAGCGGAGCGGCCATCTACCAAGTGTGGTGCATCCGGTTCTCCGAGGCCATCCTGCTCCCCCGGCTGGGACGGGAGCTCTACGAGCACTTCTACAGCAAGCGGCAGTGGTCGAACGAGTTCCAGACGATGGTGCTGCCGCGCCTGCTGGAGTTCCCGTCCGCAGCGTGGTTCGGACGGGAAGGGAGCGAGGCGCGCGACGACGTGCTGCGCGGGTCCCTGGACGAGGCGCTGGACGAACTGACCCGGCGACTCGGGGAGGACATGACCGCCTGGTCGTGGGGCGCGATCCATCCCATCCGTTACGTGGGGCGGATCGGCGCGGCGGTGCCGGACCTGGCCGAGCTGTTCACGGCGGGGGGGGGCCCCGGGG
>DHWS01000153.1:11003-14807 GCA_002413305.1 Actinobacteria bacterium UBA5176
GGGGTTGGCGGGGGGGGGGGGGGCCCCGTGGGGGGGCGACGAGATGACCGTCAACCAGGGGACGTTCGAGCCGGGAGCCGATGAGTACGCGACGGCGGTGGTGGCGTCATGGCGGGAGATCATCGACCTCTCGGACCTGGACGCCTCGCGCGGGACCCACACCGTCGGCCAGAGCGGGAATCCTGCCAGCCCGCACTGGAACGACCTGTTCCCCCTCTGGTCGACCGGCCGCCACCACCCCCTGCCGTTCTCGCGCCCCGCCGTCGAGGCGGCCACGGAGTCCGTCCTGCAACTCGAACCGGAGGGCTAGCCTGGGTCGAGCGGCGACGCGATACTATGCCCGCGCCCGGTGAGCAGCGCCGGGGCCTGCATCCAAGCCGAACCGGAGCGTTCCACGATGCCCAGATCGAAGTCGAAGCGACGGCGCTACCAGCCGCCCCCTCGCAAGAAGCCCAAGCCCAGCCCGAAGTGGTTCGGCGGCCTGATCCTGACGCTCCTGTTCGGGGGAGTGATCGTGGTCGTTCTGAACTACATCGGCCTGATCCCCGGGACGAACCACACCGCTTCGAACACGTACCTCTTCGTCGGGCTGGCGCTCATCGCGGCGGGGTTCCTGGCGGCCACCCAGTGGCGGTGAGCCGGTTCGACCCGCGGAGATCCCCGGCGCCCTTTTCCACAAGGGTTGTCCACAGGTGTGAGAATCGGGTAGCACAAGCTGACTAGACGCATGCCGGTCTACGAGTACCGATGCCGTTCGTGCGGGGCAACCCGCGAAGACGTCCAGCCGATGGGCTCGCCGCCCCCCGGTCCCTGCGAGGTGTGCGGCGGGGAGCTGAAGCGGGTCTACGGGCGGGTCGGCGTCAAGTTCTCGGGCTGGGGCTTCCGCCGGAACGACTCGCTGGTGCCCGGCGACCGACCGCGGAAGGACTTCAAGCAACTCGAACAGAAGGCCCAGGAGATCCGGGACTCCTGAGCGGCCCCCGGGGGGCTTGCCCGCGCCGTGGGGATGGCCGTATCGTGCTCGGATGGCGAACAGGGGCCCCCTGGTTGCGACGGTGGCAGGTGCGTTTGTCCCCTCGGCCGGCGGTGCCGCGGCCCCGGGATCGCTTCGGTGGAAGGAGGAGATCCTGTCCACGGTCTCCCTCTTCGCCGGGATGTCGAAGCGCCATCGGCGCTCGCTGGCCCGCATCGCGAACCTCCTCCCGTTCCAGCTGGGCGATCAACTCGTGACGGTCGGAGGGGTCGACGACACACTCGGCGTTATCGTCGATGGGACGGTCCGGGTGGTGAAGAACGGCCGGACCGTCGCTCGAATGAGCGCGGGGGACTTCTTCGGAGAGGTGGCCGTCCTGGACCCGGGGCCGAGGACCGCGTCGCTCGTTGGGGAGAGCGCCGGCAGATGCCTCACGATCGAAGGCAAGCGGCTCCGGCGGCTCATGGCCACGGAGGCCGGCATGGCCAGCGAGATCGCGCGCGTGCTGGCCCGGCGCCTCCGGGAGACTTCGCTCGGCCCGACGAGCTGACGCCTCATGCCTCGTCTAGGCCTCGTTCGGCTTCCTCGAACGCCTGGCAGGCGGTCCGGTCGAACAGAACGAACCGCACCAGCCGAACCTTCGTGCCCGACTCGCGGACGGCGCGGATCGCCACCGGAGCGGCCAGTGCCAGCGGGTAGCCGTACAGGCCCGTAGACACCGCTGGGAAGGCGACCGAGGCGGCGCCCAGCTCGTCGGCCACCCGCAGGGAGGCCGTGTGGCAACTCGCCAGGAGGGCCGAACGGTCCTCACTCTTGGAGAAGACCGGTCCCACCGTGTGGATCACCCATCGAGCGTGGAGCCGGCCGGCCGGCGTGGCCACGGCCTGCCCGGTGGGGAGCCCATCCGGGAAGCGCTCTGCCCGAAGCCGCCGGCAGGCCTCCAGGATCGCGGGCCCGCCTTTGCGATGGATCGCGCCGTCGACGCCACCCCCGCCCAGGAGCGAGTGGTTGGCCGCGTTCACCACAGCGTCCACCCGCTGCTCGGTGATGTCGCCTTCGACCAGTTCGATCCGCATCGGCTACAGCCGTGGCCTTTGAACCACTTCCATCGACTCCCCACAGTGCCGAGGGACCTGGATCTCCCCCAGCCGGGTCACCTGGAACTCCGTCCCACACTCCCGGCAGACGAAGAACACGTCGAGCTCGGACACGTCTTCGGCCTCGATCCGCTCCTTCGGCCGGACGGCTCCAAGCCCTCGCAGGAAAGCGACCCCGGTCCCGAGGATCACCAGGAACAGGCCCGCGGCAACCACCACTCGGATCCAGACCGCCAGGGCGAGCATCGACGGCAAGGATAGGCCCGCCGGCCGGAGGACGAACCAGGAGCGCCGGGGCCGCGCTACCCCAGCCGCTCGATGATGGTGGCGTTGGCCATGCCGCCGCCTTCGCACATCGTCTGCAGGCCGTAGCGGCCGCCCTTGCGCTCGAGTTCGTGCAGCATGGTGGTCATGAGCTTCGCTCCGGTCGCTCCCAGCGGGTGGCCGACGGCGATCGCGCCCCCGCTCGGGTTCACCCGCTCCTGGAACCAGTCCTCGGGGACGTCCAGTTCGCGCTGCCAGGCCAGCACCACGGAGGCGAACGCCTCGTTGATCTCGACCGCGTCGATGTCGTCCAGCAGCGAGAGCCCGGCCTTGTCGAGCGCCTTGCGACTGGCCGGGATCGGCGCGGTGAGCATGAGGATCGGCGAGTCGCCGGCCAGCGAGAACGAGAGGAACCGCGCGCGGGGCGTGAGGCCGAGCTGTTCGGCCTTCTCACGGCTGGCGATCAGCAGGGCGGAGGCGCCGTCGCTGATCTGCGAGGAGTTCCCGGCCGTCACGGTCCAGTGGAGCTGTCCGGGGAAGAGCTGCTCGAAGGATTCGCTCTGGAAGGCCGGCTTGAGGTCGTTCATCTTCTCGCGGTTGGGCTCCATGCGGATGCCCTCGTCGTAGTCGAGGAGGATCTGCTCGCCCTCGGGCCCGGTGACCTTGAGGGGGAGGATCTCCTTCTTGAAGTACCCGGCCTTCGTGGCCGCGGCCGCGCGGACGTGCGAGCGGTAGCCGAAGTCGTCGGATTCCTCACGGGTGATGTTCCACTTCGTGGCGATCAGGTCGGCCGAAATGCCCTGGGGGACGAGCTTGCCCTCGTACCGCGCCCACAGCTGCTGGCCGAACGGGTTCGCGCCGGCGACCGAGGACCCCATGGGAACCCGGGTCATGTTCTCGACGCCGGAGGCGACCACCAGGTCGTACGCGCCGGCCATGACGCCCTGGGCGGCGAAGTGGATGGTCTGCTGGCTGGACCCGCACTGGCGGTCGACGGTGGTGCCGGGGATGGACTCGGGGAAGCCGGCCGCCAGCCATGCGTTCCGGCCGATGTTGAAGGCTTGCTCACCGACCTGGCTCACGCAGCCGGTGATGTTGTCCTCGATCAGCTCGGGGTCGACGCCCGACCGGCTGACCACCTCTTTCAGGACCTCGGCGAGGAGATCGACCGGATGGAGTTCCTTCAGACTGCCGTTTCGCTTCCCGATCGGCGAGCGGACAGCCTCGACGATGACGGCTTCACGGATCTCGGCCATGACAGGTGCGCTCCTTCCCACATGCCTCGGGGGCCGAGCAGGCTCCCCGGGATCCCGTTACCTACCGCTCGGTAACAACGGTCGCCAGGACTGTATGCCCGGCTCGAAGGGACGTCAATCCGACTCGGCGTTCATAGACAGACGGTCCCTTCGACCGCCTCTCCGGGCCAGTTCCGGACGCTTCCCCTAGGGCGTCCAGGTCACGGGTTGAGGT
>DHWS01000125.1:0-135 GCA_002413305.1 Actinobacteria bacterium UBA5176
GTGAAGGGCCGGGCCGACCTCCGGGGTCGCGAGCTCCAGCTGGTGGCCCTGGAGATCTCCGAACCCGATCTCTCGGGGCCCGGCGGCGAGAACGGGGGTGGCGGCGGCGGGGCCGCGCTCCCCGCGCGGCCCGCC
>DHWS01000125.1:276-13278 GCA_002413305.1 Actinobacteria bacterium UBA5176
TGGCGGCGGCGGGTCCGCGCTCCCCGCGCGGCCGGCCGGCCCCGTCGACCCGCTGATCGTGGACATCCCGGCGGCGAGCTGTACCCGCGGCCTGCTGAACCAGCTGAGGTCGATGTTCCGCGCCTACCCGGGCGACCTGCCGGTCCTGGTCAACCTGGTGCACGATTACGAGAGCACCCGCCTCCGCCTGGGGCCGGACTGCTGCGTGGATGGCTCGCCGGCGCTGCTGTTCGAACTGGGACGGTTGCTCGGGCCGGGAGCCGTGCAGGTGGTGGTGGCCTCCGGGCCGGCGCCACCCACCGTCCCGGCCGGTGGGGGGCCCGGGTCGAACGGTGCCCGCCGGCCGGTGGCGGGCCCGGCCTCGCCGGTGGCGCGGCGAAGGTAGCGCCCGGGGAAGCGGCACCGCGGCCGCGCCTCCCGGATAGGCTCGGTTCCGACGTGACCGCCGACCCGACCTTCGACGTCCTGCCAGCGCTGGACCTGGCCGGCGGGCGGTTGGCTCGGCTCGCGCGGGGCGCGGCGGACAGCCTGGCCCCGCGCGCCGGTGACCCTGTGCAGGCGGCGCGGGACCTCGCGGCGCAGGGCGCGAAGTGGGTCCACGTGGTCGACCTCGACGCGGCGCTCTCCGGCGAGGCCGGGAACCTGGACGTCCTGGCTCGGATCGCGACGCTCCCGGTCCGGGTGGAGGCGGGAGGAGGGTTCTCCCCCGCCGGGGTGCGCGGCGCGTTGCAGCGGGGGGCGTCCCGGGCCGTCCTCGGCGCTTCGTCCCTGGCCGAGCCCGACGAGGTGGCGTCCGCGGTGGCGGAGTTCGGTCCCTCCCTGGCGGTCGGGCTTGACGTGCGTGACGAACGCGTCGCTCCCCGTGGCCGGCCCCCGACCGGCGTCCCGGTGGCGGATGCGCTGGCCCTGCTGGCCGAGGTCCGGCCGGCGCTGGTTGTGTACACGAACGTGGAGCGTGACGGCACGCTGGGTGGACCGGACCTGGAGGGGCTCCGGCGCGTCGTGGAGGAGACCGGTGTGCCGGTCCTGGCGTCGGGGGGGATCGCGTCGTTGGCGGACCTCGAGGCTGTGGCGCGGCTGGCGCCCAGCGTGCGGGGGGCGATCGTCGGGCGGGCGATCCAGGACGGCACGTTCACGCTCCGGGAAGCGCTCGCGGCCGTCGGCGGTGCATGATGGAGCCGGCTCGGGAGATGGGGGCGAAGGACATGGGGGTCGAAGCAACCCCGCCGGTCGCACCGGAGGAGGCCCGAGTTCCGGCGACCCGCGACGCGGATGCGCTGGTCTCGGCGCTGATCGCGGTGGTGGGCGCCGGCCTGGTCGTGGCCGGTTCGCTGCTGCGGTGGATCTCCCTGCACAACCAGGCACTCCCGCTGGCCGGCCGGAGCCCGCTCGACATCACGGCCGCCGGGACGGCGCTCACGGAAGGGCGCGTCGCCGCGGGTGCTGGGGCGGCAGGGCTGGTGGCGGCGGTGGTGATGTTCGCGTCCCTCCGGCCGGCGGTTCGCCGGATCCTCGGCGGGGTGGCCCTGGCCGCCGGGCTGGTGGGGGCGGGGTTCGCGTTCGGGGCGATCGGCGGCCGCGACCATCTGACGACCGAGGCGATCCAGGGGGTGATCCGGCACCGCCTGGGGCACACGCTCCCCGCATCGGTCATCGAACGGGTCCAGGCGGCCCTGGCCGGCCTCGGGGTGCGCGCGGTGTTCGGGCCCGGGGTGTACCTCGCGGCAGGGGGTGGCCTGATCGCGGCCATCGGCGGAGGCTCGGCTGTGGCCACCCGTTCGGCCCGTCCCGCGGGAGCGGTCGTCACCGACCCTCTGGTAGAGGGACCCTCGGTCGCGACCGAACCCGACCCGGGACCAGAGTCAGGTTCGGGGGCAGCGCCGGGGCCGCCTTCCGGCCTCCCTCACGACCAGCCCTGACCGAACGGGCCGCCCGGTACGCGAACCTTACGCGCGTCTTACGTCTCCCTGCGGTCGCCCTCACACCCGGTCGCCGACACTGTCGGTCCCTCGACGGGAACCGCGCTCACGGTCCTCCTGCCGGCGACGCAGGCCGCCTCGCTATAGTTTCGGGATGCGTCCCTCGAGCGCTCCCCGGTGTCGATGGGCTTCCTGACCGACATCGTCGAACGCGTCCGGCGAGACCTCGAACGGGACCCTCCCGACGAGGGCCACCTGTCGCTCCGGGTCCGTTCGATGCCGCCGGCCCGGGACTTCGCGGCGGCTCTCTCCGGGCCGGGGGTCTCGATCGTGGCCGAGGTGAAGCGGGCCTCGCCATCCGCGGGGGACATCGCCGCCGACGCCGATCCCGGCGAGCAGGCCGCGCGATACGAAGCCGGCGGGGCCGCCGCCATCTCCGTCCTGACCGAGCCGCGGCACTTCGGGGGATCGCTGCTGGACCTTCGCCTGGCCCGGCGGAAGACGACGTTGCCCATCCTGCGGAAGGACTTCGTGGTGCATCCCGGGCAGGTGCTGGAGGCCCGGGCCGAAGGGGCCGACGCCGTCCTGCTGATCTCGGCGTCCCTGACGCTTGGGGAGCTCCGGGACCTCCGGGACGTGGCCGAGTCGCTCGGGATGGCCGCCCTGGTGGAGGCGCACGGCGAGGAGGACCTGGACCGGGCGCTCGCCTCGGGCGCCCGGCTGGTCGGGGTGAACGCGAGGGATCTGGAGACGCTGGACGTGGACCTGGACCGGGCGGTGCGGCTGGCGTCGGCGGTGCCCGCCGATCGCTTGCTGGTCCTGGAGAGCGGGATGTCCACCAGGGCCGACGTGGCTCGCGCCGAGGAGGTGGGTGCCCGGGCCGTGCTGATCGGCGAAGCGTTGATGCGCTCGACCGATCCGGCCCGGACGATCCGCAAGCTCCGGGGCGTCCTGGCCCCGGTCGGCGAGCCGTGAGCAACGCCCCGGCGCTCCCGGACTCGAGCGGCCGGTTCGGGGAGTTCGGGGGCCGGTTCGTCCCCGAGGTCCTCGTCCCGGCGCTGGACGAGCTCGACGCGGCGTGGCGGTCGTTCCGGGTCGATCCGGCCTTCCAGGCCGAACTGCGGACGCTGCTCCGGGATTTCGTCGGACGCCCCACCCCGCTCACGTTCGCCTCCCGCCTGTCGGCCGATCTCGGCTACCGCATCTGGCTGAAGCGGGAGGACCTGGCTCACACCGGTGCCCACAAGGTCAACAACACCGTGGGGCAGGTCCTGCTGGCCAGGCGGCTGGGCAAGCGCCGGATCATCGCCGAGACCGGCGCCGGCCAGCACGGCGTGGCCACGGCAGCGGCGTGCGCCCTGTTCGGCCTGCCGTGCGTGGTGTACATGGGCGAGGAGGACACCCACCGGCAGGCGGTGAACGTCCACCGGATGCGGCTGATGGGGGCGGACGTGGTTCCGGTCACCGGCGGCTCCCGCACGCTGAAGGACGCCATCAACGAGGCGCTCCGCGATTGGGCGGCGAGCGTCCGGGAGACCCACTACGTGGTCGGCTCGGTGGTCGGGCCGCACCCGTTCCCCGCGCTGGTCCGCGACTTCCAGCGGGTGATCGGGGACGAGGCGAGGGCCCAGTTCGCCGGATCGTCCGGCATCCCGTTGCCGGACGTGGTCGCGGCCTGCGTCGGGGGCGGATCGAACGCGATCGGGATGTTCACCGCGTTCGTGGGGACCGGGGCCCGGCTGGTCGGGGTGGAGGCGAAGGGGCGGGGCGACGGCCTCGGCGAGCATTGCGCCACGCTCACCTACGGGCGGCCCGGCGTGCTCCACGGGGCTCGTTCGTACCTGCTCCAGGATGCGGAGGGACAGATCGCGTCGACGCATTCCATCTCGGCCGGGCTCGACTACCCGGGCGTGGGGCCGGAGCACGCCTGGCTGAAGGACGAAGGCCTCGCCGGGTACGAGAGCGCCACCGACGCCCAGGCCATCGAGGGGTTCCTCGCGTTGTCGCGGACCGAGGGCATCCTGCCCGCGCTGGAGCCCGCCCACGTGATTGGCTGGCTCATGACCCGGCCGCTCCCTGCGGGCACCACCGTGCTGATGAACCTGTCGGGGCGGGGCGACAAGGACCTCGAGACCGTGCGGTCATGGCTGGCCGAACGGGTCACCCCGAGCCGCTCCCCGGCCGTCTGATGCCGGACACGCGGCTGGGTGAGGGGCTGGGGGCGCGCCTGCGGGGTCTTCGCGACGCCGGGCGGAAGGCGTTCGTCCCGTACGTGACCGCGGGATTGCCCGGCGTCGACGAGGCGCTCCTCCGGGGCCTGGCCGGCGCCGGGGCCGACGCGGTCGAGGTCGGTATCCCGTTCTCCGACCCGGTGATGGACGGCCCGGTCATCCAGGAGGCGTCGAAGCGCGCCCTGGAGGCCGGTACGACGCCCGCCGCTGCGTTCGACCTCATCCGCCGGGCTGCTCTCGACGTCCCCGTGGCGGTCATGACGTACCTCAACCCCGTGCTGGCCATGGGCATGGAGGCCTTCGCGGGGGCGGCCTCCGCGGCCGGGGTTGCGGGCGCCATCCTGCCGGACCTCCCCGTCGACGAAGCCGCCGGCTGGATGGCGTGCGCGAAGGCAGCCGGGCTCGCTCCGGTGCTCCTGGCAGCCCCGAACTCCACGCCGGAACGGCTGACGGCCATCGCCGCCGCCGGGGGGGGCTTCGTCTACTGCGTGGCCACGTTCGGTGTGACCGGTGCCCGGGAGGAGCTGGCGGCATCGGCCCGCCGGGTGGTGGCCGCCCTTCGCCCCCTCACGGAGACGCCGCTGCTGGTCGGGGTCGGCATCTCCACGCCCGAGCAGGCCCGGGCGGCCTGCGGGTTCGCCGACGGGGTGGTGGTGGGCACCGCGCTGGTCGAGCCGCTCCTGCGCGGCGCCCCGGCCGAAGTCATCGACCGCGCCCGCCGGTTCCGCGAGGCCACCGGCTGAACGGCCCGAGCTCGCCCGGTCAGGGCCAGAACCGCTCCTGCGCCGCCAGCACCCACGACACGAACCGCCACGCCCCCCACCCGTCGGCCAGCTCGCCCGACACCGGCGTTCCCGTTCCCGGCGGGTTCACGTGCTCGAACCACCGCAGCAGGATCAGGCGGGCCCCCGGCACCGAGTCCCGAAACCGGAGGGCCTCGGTGGGCGGCGTGGCCGGATCGCTCTCGGACTGCATGACGAACAACGGGGCGCGGAGCATCCGAAGGTGGGTGGCGGGGGAGAAGAGCCGGAGCGTGGCCAGGAACGACGGCGGGGTTCGCGCGGCCAGCGGGTACGTTCGGCGCGGATCGCGGTTCTCCAGCAGGTCGAACACGGACCGCATGTCCGGCGGGAGCGCGGCAGGGTCGCCCGGCGACAATGCCGAGGACAGCGCGGCTCGCTCGCCCGCCGGGGCCAGGCCGACCGCTGCGCGGTTCATGGTCGATCGGGCCTCCGGCACGGTCCTCCACGGCACCAGGCGACCGCGGTACGTCGTCGCGCCGGTGGTGATCCCCTGGACCACCCCGAGCAGATCGTCGAAGGAGCCGAACACCGCGACGAACGCGACCATGTGCGATGCGGCCGGGTCCTCCGCCGCCAGCAGGCAGAACGACCCGCCGTAGGAGAACCCCACCACACCGACCTTCGCGCCGCCTTCCATCCGGGACAGAGCCCGGATCGACCGCACCAACCGGACCTCGTCCGACCATTGGAACGTCTGGTGCCGGAGCTCGAGCTGGGGAGCGAACACCTGTCGGCGCGCTCCGGCGAGCGCGCGGGCCACCCGCACCAGCCGGGGATCCTCCGCGCCCTGGGGGGTCGCGCCGGAGACCAGCAGCAGCGGCGGGGCGGGCCCCGGCGAATACAGGTCCCCTCGCACGTCCGGTGCCAGCAGCACCCCCCGGCGGACCGCGACCCGTTGGGCGAATGGACGCGGGAACGGGATGCCGACGGACCGGGCCAGCACGGCGGCCGCCTTCGCCCGCGCCCGGAGGGGCGGCACGGCGATGCACAGGACCACCACCGCGAGGAGCAGGGCCAGCACGGCCCGGCCGGCCCGCCGGAGCCGAGGACGCCTCGCGGTCAGGGTTCCCGGCACTTGACGAGGCGGACCACCGTGCCGGGCTTGCGGGCCGTGCCCTCCCGGATCGTCACCTCGTCGACCAGCGCCATCATCAGCGGGATCCCGTGGCCGCCGCCGTCCAGCTGCGGCATCGGCGCCTCCCGCCGGAACACGCCTTCGTCCTGGATGTCGACTTCGACGCAGCCTTCCAGCTCGCTCCAGGTCACCCGGATCTGGCGGCTCGCGGTGTGCAGCATCGAGTTCGCGGCCGCCTCCGTCACCGCGACGAGCAGGTCGCTGACGATGTCCGGGCGAAGCTCGGTGGTCCTGGCGCAGTCTCGGACGAACCGGCGGATGTGGTACAGGACGGAAGGATGGGACCGGAAGGCCTGGACCACGGGCGTGGGCCGCTCAGGCGGTCTCGAGCGACTGGTCGTCGTCAAGGATCATCTCGACGTTGGCGAGCTGGCCCAGCCGGACCCGCTCCAACGTGTGGGCTACGACGGCTCCAGGGCGGAGCAGCCGGAGGTTCCCCGATCCCTCCAGCCGGCGGGCCGTTCGGATGATGACCTGAATGCCGCTCGAATCCATGAACGTCAACCCGGTCAGGTCGAGGGTCAGGTCGCCGCCCTGTTCGACCTCCGGCTCCAACGCGTCGGTCAAGATGTCGGCGTTGGAGACGTCGATCTCGCCGATCAGCCGGAACCCGCGAGGAGACTCGGTCCTGGCTACCTGTAGCAGCATGGCGTGTTCACCGTCCCGGGGGCGACTGAAACGTACCGTAGGTCCGTCCCCGCCCGCCTGGCAAACTGGCCGCCCGGAGGGGGTTCCAGCGCCCTCGATCCCGCCGCACGGACGTATGCGTACAACCGTTCGAGGCGTCGGGGGCGAGCGGGGGGCGCCCGCCATGGCAGAATGGCCGCTGGCCTTTGCCCCTCGATTGTGATACATCGACGCGGACACGACTGCGGGGGATCGAAAGGAGGAACGCTTGCGGAGCAAGACAACGGTGCTGCGCGTCGTCACCCTGGTGGCGCTGGTCGCCATCGTCGGGGCTGCGTGCAGCAAGAGCCCATCGGCAAGTTCCAAGAAGACCGTGAAGATCGCCGAGTTCGGCGCCTTCACGGGTCCGGTCGCACAGCTGGTGATCCCTGGCTACCAGGGGGCCAAGCTGGCCTTCGACCAGGCGAACGCCGGGAAGTTCGGAGCGCTTCCGGTCACGATCCAGTTCACACAGGAGGACACGACGGGTAGCGGTACGGTCATCCCGCCCATCGCGAAGAAGGTCAGCCAGGACCCGTCGTTCATCGGGGTGGTCGGCCCGAACTTCTCCGGGGAGTCACTGGCCGGAGGGCCGATCTTCAACTCGGCGGGCATCCCGTTCGTCACCGCCTCGGCGACGAAGACGGCGATCAACCAGAACCACTGGGCGTTCTGGTTCCGGGCGAACGGCAACGACGATGAGCAGGGGCCGGCCGGCGGGGATTACATCGCCAAGATCCTGAAGCCGAACTGCGCCTTCGTCACCAGCGACGACTCCCCGTACGGGACGGCGCTGGCGGGCACCGTGCAGACCACGATCACCAACGACGGCGGGACGGTCCAGGCTCAGATCAACGCCGTGCAGACCAGCAACGGCAGCGTTCACCCCACCGACTTCTCGGCCCTTGTCACCAAGATCCAGACGTCGGGCTGCAAGGCCGTCTACTACGGCGGGTACGACGCTGAGGCCGGGCTCCTCCGGACCCAGATGACGTCGGCCGGCCTCACCGACGTCACACTGGTCGGCGGCGACGGGATCGAAGACACCACGTATGCCACCGAGGCGAAGGCCTCCGGCGAGGCGACGGTTGCCACGTGCCCGTGCGGCGACATCACCAAGTCGACCAGCCCGGACGCCCAGGCGTTCGTCAAGGACTACACGGCCAAGTGGGGCGTGGCGCCGGGCATCTACTCGGGCGAGTACTACGACGTGGCCCGGCTGTACATCAACGCCATCAAGGCCGGCAACATCACGCGCACCGCGATCAAGAACTACCTGGTGAAGGTGAACTACGTCGGGCTTACCAAGACGTATTCGTTCCAGGACAACCATGAGCTCGTTCCGAGCGACGTGAAGATCTTCTACTGGAAGGACGTGAACCAGACGTTCACGTACCTCGGCGAGTCCTCGCAGGTCCTGGCCGCGGGCTAGACCATCGGGTGTCGCGGGAGGGGCGGGCCGAGAACGATCGGCCTGCCCCTCCCGGCGACGTGCATCGGCGTGAGGGGTCCATGGCGGTTGCGAGCGAGCAGCAGGTTGGGATCCGGCGCCCCAGGATCCCATCCGCCGCATTCGGGTGGGGGGGCGCGGCCGCCCTGGTCGCGCTCCTGCTGTTCTTCGGGATCCGCCATCACGTGTGCCCGAGCAACGCTTCGGCATGGGTGAGCTTCACGATCACCGGACTCCGGCTGGGCTTCCTCTACGCGATGATCGCGCTGGGGTACACGATGGTGTACGGCGTCCTCCAGCTTCTGAACTTCGCCCACTCGGAGATCTTCATGGTGGGGTCGTTCGCGGGGCTGTACGCGTTCAAGACCCTGTTCGGCATCACCAATGCGAACCATCCGAACGGCATCGGGGGGATCTACCTGGCGGTCGTGCTGGCCGTGGGGCTGCTGGTGGCGGCACTGGCCTCGGGTGGAGCAGCGGTCATCATGGAACGCCTGGCGTACCGCCCGCTTCGCCGGCACGGAGCGTCACGCCTGGCGTACCTGATCACCGCCATCGGCGCGTCGCTGTTCCTGTCGAACCTGTTCTACCTCCTGGACGGGCATTCGCACCTCGGCCTGCCCTTCAACTGGCCCCGGATCGCCGGGGCCTCTCCGGTCGACTACCCGCAGGTCATGAAGAAGGTCATCGTGTTCAGGATCGCCAAGGTCCCCATCGACAGCCAGACGATCCTCATCGTGGCGGTGGCCATCGCGATGCTGGTGGTGCTGGACCTGTTCATCCGGCGGACCAGGGCCGGGAAGGGCATCCGGGCTGTGGCGGAGGATCCGGAAACGGCGTCACTGATGGGCGTGAACATCAACGGCATCGTGGTGATGACGTTCTTCGTGGGCGGCCTGATGGCCGGGGCTGCCGGCCTTCTGTACGGGATGTTCTTCACGCAGGCGCTCTTCAGCATGGGATTCGTCCCGGGCATCAAGGCGTTCACGGCCGCCGTGCTCGGCGGGATCGGTAACGTCCGTGGAGCCGTGCTGGGCGGGATCCTTCTGGGTCTGATCGAGAACCTCGGCGTGGCCTGCACGGGGACGCAATGGCAGTCGGTCATCGCCTTCCTCGTCCTGGTGGGCGTGCTGATGTTCCGCCCGACGGGGCTCCTCGGCGAGCAGGTCGGAGGATAGAGCGATGCCGGACGACCGGATCGATCTCCACCAGGAGGGTGGAAACCCGGATCCCCCGGATCCCGCGGCGCCAGCGGCACCCGCGTCCGGGGTCGCTCAGAAGGACACCGCCCAGCGAACGGGGCCTCCGTCCGAGCCGCGGGCCCGATCCAGCCTGCGGGAGCGGTTCCGCCTGGCGAGAAGCCCGGTCGCCTTGATCCGGGATCGGTTCGACGGAATGGCTCCTGTCTCCCGGTTTGGCTTCCTGACGGCAGGCGTGGCCCTCGCGGCGGTCCTTCCGGTCCTGATGCCGCACATCACCGCGGACCCCGCCTACTGGACGAGCGTGCTGACGAAGGTCGGGATCGCAGCGCTGCTCGCCCTCGGGCTGAACGTGGTGGTCGGGTTCGCCGGCCTCCTCGATCTCGGCTACGTGGCGTTCTTCGCGGTGGGCGCCTACACGTTCGCCATCCTGTCCGGCGCGAGCCGGTACGCCATCGCCCTCACGCGCAGCGATCCGAATGCGTTCAAGCTGCTCCCCACCTGGCACATGTACTCCTGGCTGTTCTTCTTCGCGGCCCTCGCGGTGGCGCTGGTGGCCGGGGTGATCCTGGGCGCGCCCACGCTTCGCCTCCGCGGCGACTATCTGGCCATCGTGACCCTTGGATTCGGCGAGATCGTCCGGATCACTGCGGACAACCTCACGTCGGTCACCGACGGCTCGCAGGGGATCCCACAGATCCCCCATCCCGCGCTCACGGTGGGGCCGGTCCATTACAACTTCGGCTTGAACGACGCCGCCTACTACTGGCTGCTCCTTGGGGTCATCGTCGTCTGGATCCTCCTGCTGCGCCGGATCAACGCGTCCCGGATCGGGCGGGCCTGGGCGGCCATCCGGGAGGACGAGCTCGCCGCGGCGTCGATGGGTGTTCCGACGATCCGGATAAAGCTGCTGGCCTTCGCCATGGGCGCCGCGGTCGCCTCGTTCGCAGGGGTCATCTACGCGAGCGAGTACGCGTTCATCGATCCCGGCACCTTCCAGCTCTTCAGCTCGGACTTCGGTTCGGTGATCATCCTGGCCATGGTGGTGCTGGGCGGGATGGGCGGGATCGCCGGCCCCATCCTGGGCGCCGGCCTGGTCATCTTCCTCCCGGAGCGGTTCCGGTTCCTGGGCGACGCCCGGTTCCTGATCTTCGGTGCCGTCCTGGTGATCGTCATGGTGCTCCGGCCGCAGGGGATCCTGCCCAGCCGCCGCCGGGCGGCCGAGCTGGAGGGCGGCGTCAAGGACACCTCGGTCTTCGAAGCGCAGCAGCACGGAGGGTAGATGGTCGCGGTTCTGGAGTCGGAGGCGCTGACCAAGCAGTTCGGAGGCCTACGAGCTCTTTCGGGCGTCGACCTCACCATCGAGGACGGCCAGATCTTCAGCCTGATCGGGCCGAACGGGGCCGGGAAGACCACGTTCTTCAACGTGGTGGCCGGGATCTTCCGGCCCACCTCGGGGTCGATGCGGTTCCTGGGAGGGCCGCTGTTGGAGTTCCAGCCCCTGTCGTTCCTGCCGCTCTGGAGGCGACCCCGGAGGCCGTTCCAGATCACGCGCCTGGGGATCGGCCGCACGTTCCAGAACATCCGGCTGTTCGCGAACATGACCGCCATCGAGAACGTCATGGTCGGCGTCGACGCGCACAACCGGAGTGGGGTCGTGGGAGCCATGCTTCGAAGCGGCCGCCACCGCCACGAGGAGGTTGTCACCTCGGGGCGAGCCAGGGAGCTGCTGGAGTTCGTGGGGATCGCCCGATACGCGGGCGAGCTCGCCAAGAACCTTGCCTACGGGGACCAGCGCCGCCTCGAGATCGCTCGAGCCATGGGGACGAGTCCCAAGCTCCTCATGCTGGACGAGCCAGCTGCCGGGATGAACCCGGCCGAGAAAGCCGCGCTCATGAGGCTGATCCAGAAGATCCGTGACCAAGGGATCACGATCCTGCTGATCGAACACGACATGAAGGTGGTGATGGGGATCTCGGACAGGATCGCCGTGCTCGACTTCGGACAGAAGATCGCAGAGGGCCGGCCGCAGGAGGTCCAGAAGGACCCGCGAGTCATCGAGGCCTACCTGGGCCGGGGCGCGGTGGGTGCGGCTTCGGAGGGGGACGAACCGGAGGCGAGCCCGGGATCGGCAGACGAACCGGGCCCAGACGCCCCCGCGCCGAGCGCGGATTCCTCCGACGGGGAGGTCACCGTCTGATGCCCCTCCTCGAGCTCCACGACGTCCACATCCACTACGGTGGGATCGAAGCGGTCAAGGGCATCGACCTCTCGGTGGAGGAGGGCGAGATCGTCACGCTGATCGGGGGCAACGGGGCCGGCAAGACCACCACGCTGAAGACCATCTCGGGAGTGAAGCGGCCCACCACCGGTTCGATCGCCTTCCGGGACAAGCGGATCGACGGCAGGCCCGCCCACGAGGTGGCCGGCCTCGGCATCGGACACGCGCCCGAGGGCAGGAGGATCTTCGGGCGGATGTCGGTCCGGGACAACCTGGCCATGGGCCTGTACGCGGCGTCGGCTCGAGGATCGCGCGCCGAGCATCGAAGGACGGCCGACGAGGCGTACCAGCGGGTGTTCGCGCTGTTCCCGATCCTCGAGGAGCGGGCCGAACAGAAAGGGGGGACGCTGTCCGGCGGGCAACAGCAGATGCTGGCCATCGGCCGGGCGTTGATGACCCGCCCCGACCTCCTGTTGCTCGACGAGCCCTCGATGGGCCTCGCTCCCATGCTCGTGGAGAAGATCTTCGACGTCGTCAAGGAGATCAACCGCCAGGGGACCACGATCCTGTTGATCGAACAGAACGCCCACATGGCACTGAACGCGGCCACCCGCGGCTACGTGATCGAGTCCGGTTCGATCGTCCTGGAAGACAGCAGCCGGAACCTGCTCGGCAACGACCAGGTCCGCAAGGCCTACCTGGGCGAAGAGTAGTCGGCTCCCCACCGCCGCTAGCATGGGCAGCCATGCGAAAGATCGACGTGGCAGTGGTGGGTGCCGGTGTCATGGGGGCGGCGACCGCCAGGGCTCTGGCTCGGCGAGGTCGCACCGTCGGGCTCTTCGAGCGGCGCGAGGTGGGGCACGACCACGGCTCCAGCCACGGCCGTTCCCGTATCTTCCGCTTCTCCTACCACGACCCGGTGTACGTGCGGATGGCCATGGAGGCCCTGCCGTTGTGGCGCGCCCTTGAGGCCGAAGCCGGCGAGGACCTCCTCACCGTGACCGGCGGTTTGGACGCGGGGCCCGCCGCTGACGTCAACGCCGCGGCCCTGGGGCAGGTGGGCGCACGGTTCGAATGGCTGGAACCTCCGGCGGCTCGCGAGCGCTTCGGCCTGGCCTACCCTGGCGGCACACGGCTCCTGTTCCAGCCGGACGCCGGATGGCTCCGGGCCGACCGGGCCTGGGCGGCTCTGTCCCGGCTGGCCGTCGCGGGAGGTGCGGAGCTGCACGAAAACACCCCTGTCGAAGCGCTCCTGGCCCGGGGCGAAGAGGTCGAGGTTCGAGCCGCCGGGGAGACCGTCCGGGCGTCGGTGGCCGTGGTCACGGCCGGCGCGTGGTCGAAGGACCTCCTGGGGCAGGCCGGCGTCGAGCTCGCCGTG
>DHWS01000125.1:13434-13726 GCA_002413305.1 Actinobacteria bacterium UBA5176
GGCCGGCGTCGAGCTCGCCGTGCGGCCGACCCGCGAGACGCTCGTGTACTTCGCGCTCCGGGAGGGCCCGCCGCCACCCCCGCTGGTCGAATGGGGGACACCGTCCCGCTACGCACTCCCGGACCCCGCGATCGGCATGAAGGCCGGCGAGCACCAGGCCGGGCCGACCATCGACCCCGACGCCGCGGGTGCCCCCGATGGGGCCTCGGTCGAACGCCTGCGGGCGTGGGTGGCTGAGCGGTTCCCGGGCGCCGACCCCGAGCCGATCCACGTCCAGACCTGTCTCTACACC
>DHWS01000135.1 GCA_002413305.1 Actinobacteria bacterium UBA5176
ACAGGTTTCGACCGGCGTTTTCAAACCGGCGTTTACACTCGGCGGGTTGACGCCGGGCGACTACCACCTCCCTGGTACCCAGAAGCTGAACGAGGCCGGGGTCGAAACATCTGAGGATTTGCGAGCGTACTTGGTCGGTGAGCTGAGGGCCGACATGTGGGAGCTGGCCAGGATACTTGGTCGTGATCGTGACCCGTGGAATATCGCCGATCAAGGAGGCGTTCCGAAGCCAGCTACGGGCTAGGCCCGCCTGTTCAGGGTGGGCGAGTTGTCCCTTCCTCAGTGCGTTAGCCGTATCAATGAGCTGTGCCACATTGTCGTGAGATCCTCTTCTGCCACTTGGAATCCGGCAGCGGCAACCATCGCCCTCATCTTGATGGGATCGTTGGCGGAGAAGGTCGGGTTCTCTTGGGCCATGGGCTTGGTCTTGTCGGAGTAGTGGAGCACGACGTTGCCTCCCGGGCTAACGATCCTTTTGAGGTTCCCGAGGTATGCCTCTATGAGAGGTGGATCGAGGTGCACGAAGGTATCGAAGCTGAATACGTAGTCGACCGCACGATCAGGTACGCCGGGGAAATCTGTCCCGTTGTTCCGTATGAACACCATGTTCGGCCTGTGGAAGTTCTTCCGAAGCTCGGACGAGAGCTCCTGGTGGAAGTCGACGACATAAAGACGCTTGAATTGCAGCAGGTAGCGCGTCCAACGGCCACCGCCTGGACCGATCTCAAGTGCAGTGTAGTCCGGCCTAACGTACGGGATCACCCAACGGTCTCTGATGAACCGGAGTGGTTCCACGGTCTCGGGATCGCCCCATTCCAGGCCGTAGAGAGGCTTGGAGGTGAATTCGCGTCGGATGGCTCCGAATAGACGCCGAGGCAAGGAGCGACCCCTGGCGGAGCTCCTCAGCATGTCCGTATACAGTGACGAGTTCAAGTCAGGCATTTCTGACCTCCCTGGAAGGGGTCATTCTATCCGATTGCCTCGCCGCTCGGAGGTTGTGATTGGGCCCTGGTGACCTTAGGCTCTACAAGCGGTCGCGGCCCCCAGCGAGGTATAAACGAAAGTTGTGGATGCGGGACCTGGTGATGGGCGTGGCGTACCCTCCGGTCGAACGCTGATCGGAGTTTGCCGGCGTAATGCCGTCCAACAGATGCTCGGTAGCCGGCGACGTAGGAGGTGGTGCGCCCACGATCGCTCGGCTGACGAATGGCTCTTAGCCTCCAACTTCGAGCACCAACGCAGCACCAAATTGGAAGATCCCGGAAAACCGCATCCAGGAGGCCCTGGATCTCGTTGTGCGTCCACTCCTGCCCACGCTGATGTGGGGCGCGGCCACGGATGGGAGCGGTGTCAGCCGTGCTCGATGCGGGCCAGGACCTTCTCGTGGAACGCGTCCTCGGCCTGCAGGTAGCCGCGGAGCGCGTACTTCGCCGCGGTGGCCAGCGGTTCGGCCGGCCACGGGATCACTCGTCGGTTCACGAATGGGCATCCCGCGGCGAGCCCGTCGCCGTCCCCGAGGAGCAGCTCGGCCAGCACTTGGCCGTTCCGGTAGCTCATCGAGACGCCGTGTCCGATGCAACCCAGCCCATACACGGCGCTCCGTTCGGCTCCCACGTAGCCGAGCGCCGGCGTGAGGTCGAGCGTCACCGAGAACGGGCCGCCCCACCGGTGGGTGACGGCCACGTCCGAAAGGTGCGGCCACAGCCAGTGGATGTGCTGTTCGAGGTGCCTCCACGACTTCTCGTCGCGGTCGCGGTCGAGGTCCCCGCCTCGGGTGAGGCCGACCGGACCGCCGCCCATCACGATGCGCTTGTCCGGGGTCAGCCGGTAGTAGTGGATGAGGTTGCGGGCGTCCTCGATCCCCTGGCGGCCCTGCCAGCCGATCGGCGCGAGCTGCTGTTCGGTCAGCGGCTCCGTGGCGACCATGTAGGTGAACGCCGGGAGTTGCTTCCGCCCGAGCTCGTCGAACAGGTGCGAGTAGGCGTTGGTGGCGAAGGCCAGCTTGCGCGCCGTCACCGACCCACGTGGGGTGGCCAGGCGGTACAGGCGGTCGGTGCCCCCCGCCCCCTGGGGCCTGGCGATGCCCAGGACCGGTGAGCTCTCGAAGACGCGAACCCCCACTTCGAGCGCGAAGCGCTTCTCCTCGCGGACCAGCTTGGCCGGATCGACCAGGAGCAATCGGGGCTCCCACATCGCGCCGAGGTAGCGCTGGGAATCGACCATCTCCCGGGTCGCTCCCGCGCCGATCCAGGTGATGCCCTGGAACCCGAGCGAGGCCATCAGCTCGACCTGGCGCTGCAACCGCTTGACGTAGCTGGGGGTGGTGGCGACGCGCAGGAACCCGGGCCGGATCTTGTCGCACTGGAGCCCGGCCTCGTCGATGAACCGCTCAAGCCCGTCGACGCATCCCTCCATGTAGGCGTGGGCCCGCTGCAGGAACTTCTTCCCTCGGAGCAGGGCGGTCGTGCCGAACCCGAGGCCGATCACGGTCATGGCGAACGAACCGTTGCGCCCGCTCGCCCCGTACCCGACGGTCTTGGCCTCGAGCACCGCCACGTCCAGGGACGGGTCGCGTCGCTTCAGGGCGATGGCCGTGGCCATCCCCGTGTAGCCGGCGCCGATGACGGCGACGTCGACGGAGAGGTGCCCGGCCAGGGGCGGCTCCGGTTGGTACTCGCCGTACTCGGCGAGCCACAGGGAGAGTGGCGAATCGGGAAGGGCCCGCATCGATCCGAAGCACACCACCGGGCGTCGGGGACCGGCAGGGCGATCCGGCCCCAAAGGGGTAGGACCATCGGGATGCGGTTCGAGCCACGCCGGAGGCATGTCGCCCCCCACTCGGCAGCCGGGGGGCGGGAACGCTCAGGGTCATGACATCTAACGGCGGACCCGCCTTGCTTGTGTTCCCGGTCGGGGTAGCGTTGTGTCTTGTGCGCCGAGCACGGATCCTGACCAACCTACGCACGGATCAGGTTCGGCGTCGAGGTTATGATCGTCTCGCTCGGCGGGCTGGCTCACTTCTTTCGCTACCCGGTCGATAGCCGAGGCCAGCTGGGCAGTGGAGAACACGGGGTCGTCCCGGGTAGGCTTCGTCACCGTGGGGCAGGAGGGGCTCGGCAGATAGGGAGGCCCGTGATGCGAGGGACCAACGCGCGCCGTCTGCCGGCTCGATTTGTCGGCGCCATCCTGGCGGCCGCGATCGCCACACCTGCGGCGCTGGGGGTCCGGCCGGCCGGCGCGATCGGGGTGGCGGTCAGCTCGGGCAACGGGTTCGACACGTGCTCCGCGCCGAGCGTGGCCGCGATGCAGGCGTGGTGGACCAACACCCCGTACTGGGACGCCAACATCTACATCGGGGGCGTGGACCGGGCCTGCTCCCAGCCCAACCTGACCGCCTCCTGGGTGACCCAGGTCAGGGCCATCGGGTACGACCTGATCCCGACGTGGGTAGGGCTGCAGGCTCCGTGCTCGGGCATCGGGCAGGTCATGAGCAACGACCCCAAGACCGCCCTCATGCAGGGGCGGCAGGACGCATCCGGTGCGGCCACGGCCGCCAGGGCCCTCGGCTTCAACCGCGGAATCGTCTACGACGACATGGAGGCCTACGACACGACGAACGCGACCTGCCGCAACACCGTGGGCCACTACGTCAAGGGCTGGGTGGCCAGGCTGCACGGCCTGGGCTGGTCTGCGGGCGTGTACGGGGCGACCTGCGGCTCGGCGGTCTCCGACTGGGCGTCCCTGGCCCACGTCCCCGACGATCTGTGGGCGGCCGATTGGGATGGCCGGGCGAGCGTGTACGGGCTGGTATGCCTGTCGGACGCCCTGTGGGCGAACAACCATCGGCTCCATCAGTTCCAGGGCAACGTCACCCAGACGTGGAACGGGGTGACCATGACCGTCGACCTCGACTGCGAGGACGGCCTGGTGGAGGGCGTCGCCCACGGGAGCGGTTCGGGCGGCACGTGCACCTACCCGAGCCGAACGCTCCAAGGGCGCGCACCCGGCTCCTCCCCGGTGCCGCCGTCCCTGGCTGCGCGCTATCCCGATGGGGCGTCGGTCCACACGTCGTTCGTCGGCTCGGCAGGATGGATGAGCGTCGTCCCTGTGCACGGCTCCGGGGTGGCCGTGGCGGACCTGTACCGGAGCGTGGACGGAGGGCGGACGTGGACCCCGCTCGGCCGGCATCCGTTCGCGGGCCCGATCCGGTTCGCCACCCCGCTCCAAGGGTGGGCCCTCGGCCCCGGCGGCGGATCCCTCTACCAGACCTCGGACGGGGGGCGCACGTGGCGAGCGGTGGCCGTGCCCGCGCCCCCGAACCTCGGCGCGACCTCGCTGACGCTCGGCCTCCCGACGCTGGCGGGCGGCACCCTCCTGCTTCCCGTCGCCATCTCCGGGACGGCCACCGGGGGCGTCCAGGTCCTGACCAGCCGCGACTCCGGGAGCACCTGGACGCGCTCGACGCCGCTGCCGGTCCCGGCAGTCACCGCCGGGGCCCCTGTTCCTTTCGCGGCGCTCGATACCACCCGATGGCTCGCCGTGATCGCCGGGCGGCTGTGGAGCACCGATGACGGCGGCACGACGTGGCAGGCGGTCACGGCGGGCGCACCCCTCGAGGGCGCCACCGGGATCGCCTTCGGCGACCCGGAGCACGGCTCGGCCACGGTCGTGGTGGGCTCTTGCCGCGGATACAAGGCGGGCTGCGCGGTGGTCTCGGAGACGCTGGTCACCACGGACGGAGGCCGCGAGTGGAGCACCATGGCCGGCGCTCCCCCCGGGCCCTGAACCCGGTCATCACCCGACTGTCGGCATCGTCGCCGGTCCGATCGCGAGTGAAGGGTCGGGACTGCGCGTCGCCGGACGACCACCCCATCTTCATCCGGCTGCGGGTGGGCGCGCAAAGCGCCCATCAACCCGTGGGGTGCAATTACTGGGATACGGCGCTGACCAGGGAAGACGCGCGAGGCGGACCGATTGCTCCTACCGGAGTGTGAACGGTCCTCCGACCTGTCGGGTCCAGAAACCCGATCGCAGCCTGAGAGCGTGGACATCAGCTCGAGGCGGGTGAACCCTTGGGCCGCGGCGGCTGCCTTGCAGAGCGAACAGGATCAGCCGGCCCGCGCCGCGTCGGGCATAGGCCGGATTGGTATTCATCGCCCGCACGCGGGCTGGGTCCCTGCGCTCAGGGGGACGAGTTCGGCTCCCGTTCCAGCTTGTCCATGGCCTTCATGAACGAGGCCGCGACGGGCTTGCCCTTCGAGGCCGTGATCACGAACGCGACCAGGCGTCCGGTGAAGCTGGTCGGGGTGCGGTTCCACTCGATGTGGACCCGGCTCCCTCCGCCCTCCCGAGGGTGGATGGTGGCCTGCACGTAGCTCCCAGGAGCACAGAAGTTGCTCTCCTGCACCGTCCATCTGACCGTGCTCGGATCCGACCAGTCGTAGCGCTCCTTCGCCCAGATGGTCATCCCTGGGGTCTTGGTCCCTTCCCGGATCAGCGCCGTCGTCTCCCCGAGCTCGTAGACCTCGAAGAAGCTCGGGGCGATGCCCGGCCAGATCTCCGGGCGCTTGGGCGAGAAGTCCAGCAGCGCGGCCCGAACCCGGGCCGGTTCGACCGCGGTCTCGACGTCGGTCTCCACTTTGGGCATGCCGACTCCGTTCGGGCTCCCTCGACGCAGGATCGCGGTGGGATTGTGCTCTCGATCGGGCAGCGCTACAAAGCGTCTCGGTAGACAGCGCGACGCTCCCTCATGCCTCCGCCACGGTGTGTCGGGTACCCTGTGGGGCGCGAATATCCTCGATTCGCACTGGATGCGGACGCACCCCCACCGACGGTTCTCCCTCCCTAGCCGGAGGATCAGGGCGCGGATCTCCGGGTCGATCGGGGGCCGTCCGGGCTTACCCTTCCTCTTGTAGATCCACTTCCGCTTGACCGCCTCCCGGTGCCAACGGAGCAGGGTCTGCGGCCGCACGAAGAACAGACTCCACCGCTCACGAGGGACGGCTCGACTGGCCGCGGCGAGCACCGCACGATCGACTCGCCGTAGATCCAGAGACCCTCGCTGACGACGGAGGAGCCTGACCTCGTGGCGGAGGACGGCGTTCTCGAGCTCCAGGGATCGGATCGAGGAACCCGCGCCGCCATCAGGATGCGCCTACCTGTCGAAGCAGCGCGTGTGGTCCGCCGATCTGGCTCGGTGCTGCCCAGCGGTCCTACCCGAGCCGTCGGAACACCTCTCGACCTCGGCGCGTTCTGCATTTCGGCTGGTCCCGAGGTGGTCGTCTCATCGTTCATCCCGATCCACCTCCAATCAGGGGTGGCCGCCCTAGGTCCAGTGCCTACTTCTTCTCACCGACGGCGCGCTTCATCTTGTCGATGCCCTTACTGACCTTGCCCTTGACCTTGGCGCCGGCTTGATCCACCTTGCCCTCTCGCTTCAGGCGTTCGTTGCCGGTGAGGTCTCCGGCGGCCTCCTTGATGCGGCCCTTCGTCTGGTCCGATTTCGCTCCCACCGCGCTCGCTCCCTTCGTCAGCTCGTTCTGCTGCACCAGACCGGTCGGCCCAACGGCTTACGCTCGTCGAATCAGGTAGACGATGAGCAGGATGACCAGGATCAGAACGATGATCCCTGGGATCACGATCACCGAGGCGAGCATGTGCCTTCACCTCCTCTCGGGTTGGGTCCACCCACCATTCCCGTTCGGTACCGTTTTCATGCAGGCATGCGCTTGACTCTTCGTCCGGCGTTCCCCCCGAGCGTGGGGACGATGTCCACGATCTGGACCTCCTCCCGCCCGATTTCGGTAGACTCGGCTGCCGGAGAGGTCGCCTACGTTTGTCTCTGGGTCGGGGCAACGCCCGCTGGCACCTATCACGCCAAGACTGATGGCCCCCGAGAGCGCATCAGGTGGAGCCGATGTGTCACGCATCAGGCGGAACCAAACACAGCTTTCGGTGGGGCGGGCTGGACTCGAACCGCCTCCCGCAACGCTTCATCGCCCCTCGGCCTAAGGGCGTTTCGTACGAAGGTCAGCACCTCTTCCTCACGGGCGTGAAGGGCGGTGCGACTTCGATCCTCGCCGACGACGGCCCGAAGGACCCCCTGAAAGGTGCCACAACTCAGATTCATCACGCAGTGACCCCGTACTCGTGGATCATCCGGTCATCGACCCGGTGAACCAGTCGATCACCTTGTCGCCGGTTGGGACGTTCGAGAGTCGCACCCCCATGACCGCCCCGCGTTGCGCGGGGGACGAATACATGACGCTTCGGGTCACCGGGCCGGGAGGGCGGCGACTCGCCGAACGCACTGCCCATCTGACGGTGACGGCTCCCGCGGGCAAGGATCCCGCTAGACGACGGTGACGTTGGCCCCGAACTCGGACGTCTGCGGTGGGACAGTGGACGGCGCGGTGGTCGCGGTTGCCGTGACCTGCGTCCCCGAGGCGAGCGTGAGCGTGACGCTCCAGGCTCCGTTGCCAGCGGCGACGGTCCGGGACAGGAATTTCCCGCCTTCACCGTGCTCACTGTCGCCGGCGCCCGCGACGGCCCGTGCTGGCGGGCCCGGGCCGCCTCCGCGAACTCTGGTGCGAACCGCTGGACCCACCGGTACACCGTGACGTGGTCGACCTCGATACCCCGTTCTGCCAGGAGCTCCTCGACGTCCCGGTAGGACAGGCCGAACCGCAGGTACTGTCTCTTATACACATCTCCGAGCCCACGAG
>DHWS01000057.1 GCA_002413305.1 Actinobacteria bacterium UBA5176
CCGAGCACGAGCGCGAGCAGGGCCATGCGCATGACGACCCCGTTGAAGGCCTCGACCCAGTACCGCTGGTGCCGGGTGCCGTCCACGTCCGGGGTCAGCTCGTCCATCCTGGGCAGCGAGTGCAGGACGATCGCGTCCGGCTTCGCCCGGTCGTGGAGCAGCTTCTGGGTGACCTGGTATTCCTTCGGCGTGAGCCCAACGTCGCCGGTCCGTTCGTCGCGCGACTTCGTGTAGTCGGGCTGCACGACCGGCTCCATGTAGATGACGTCGGCCTGGTCGATGACCTTCTCGATGCTCTCCACCTCGTGCCACAGGACGCTCATGTCGTCGAGCTCCTGCTTGAACTCGGGAAGCAGCGACATCTCCTGCGGCGAGATGACGAACATCTCCAGGTCGAACTGCGAGCTCGCGTACAGGATCGAATGCATCGTGCGCATCCGCATGTCGCCGACGCACACGATCTTCAGGCCATCCAGCGTGCCCTTCTCGTGCCAGATCGTGTACAGGTCGGTCAGCACTTGCGTCGGGTGTTCACCCCATCCGTCGCCGCAGTTGATGATCGGGACGCTCGACCACTTCGCGGCCTCGGCCGGCGCGCCCTGCTGGAAGTGGCGCATGGCGATGACGTCGCCGTAGTACTCGAGCATGCGCACGGTGTCCTTGATGGACTCCTGGTAGAAGTCCCCGGCCCGGGTGTTCTTCGCGTCGCTGAAGCCCAGGACGTGCCCGCCCAGACGGTGCATGGCCGCCTCGGTCGCCAGGCGCGTCCGGGTGGACGGCTGGTAGAACGCCGTGAGCAGCGTCTTGTCCTTCAGCAGGTCGCCGTTCTTCCGGTCTCGCGCGTACGGCTTCAGCGCGTCGGCGACTTCGAACACATGGAAGAACTCCTCCCGCTCGAATGCCTTCAGCGACAGGATGTCTCGTCCGACGAAGCTCCTCATCTCGTTCCCTGCTCCCTTCGGCCCTCCCGGGCCCTCGTCGTGCCGTTCGTCCTACCTGCGCGCTCCCGTGAACAGGACCGCGACGCGTTCGTCACCCCCGATCGAACCCGCCCGCTGCACCGACAGCAGCCCGGCCAGGCCCGACGTGCCCGTGTGGTCGGCGTCGATGCGGGTGGTCATGCGGCCCAGCTCGTTCGCTTCCTCCAGCGTGGCTTCGTCGACGGCCACCGGGTACCCGCCGGTGGCCACCATCCCGCCGACCACGGCCGCCCAGTCGTACGTCTCGTCGTCCAGGATGCCGTGGGCGACGCTCTTCGGCTCCTCCTCCCACGGCCACATGAACTCCGAGCGGTGCCGGACGGCGTACGCGAGTTCCTCCTGGACCGCGGGTGCACCGGCGTGCGCCAGGATCAGGTCGGCCCGCGACTCCTCGTCCTCGGGCGGCGTCGCTCCGGCCAGCCCCTCGCCGGCCAGCCGGGCGAGGATGCGTTCGGCCACCAGGTCGTAGGCCCGCGCGAGCGGATACCCCCCCAGCGTCTGGACCGTATGGATCCTCGGCATCTTTGGCAGCGCGCCGAGCCGGTGTGCCTCCCCGAGGCCCTGGATGCACGCCGATGCCAGCGCCCCGCCGCCGACCTGGACGAACAGACGGTCGAGGCTTCGGCCGCCGAGCCGCGAGGCGATCTCGTAGCCGATCGTCTCGCCGCCCTCGATGGCCAGGCCGTTCTCGTTCCCCTGGCAGGTGAAGGGAAGCTCGCCGGCGGCGATGGACCGCTGCAGCGCGTGGTACGTGGGGTCGCCCGCCACGCCGGGCTGCCGCTCACACACCGTGAGTGTCGCCCCCAGCTCCTCCAGCCGCGCCACGACCTTCTCGTCGGCCCACGGCGGGACGAACACGTCCAGCGCCCGCCCGCCGGCCCGGGCCACGACCCCGGCCGCCAGCGCTGCGTTCCCGCAGCTGGCGATGGCCAGTCGTCTGGACGGCGCGTCGCCGGGCAGGCCGAGCCGTTCGACGACCTCCAGATGGATCAGCAGCCCGAAGAGATGCCGGGCCTTGTGCGAACCCGAGACGTTCCCGGTCTCGTCCTTCACCCACACGTCGAACCCCAGCCGGGAAGAAAGGTCGTCGATCAGTTCGAACGGCGTGATCTCGAACCCACGCCCGTCGACGGCCGCGACCTCGGCGTCCAGCCGCTGGACGAGCTCGACGTACTCCTGGTCGGACATCCCGTTCGCCCTGGCCAGGTGGTAGGAGTGGAAGAGCGTGCGGCACCGAACGAACGGGTTCGCCGAATCATCGGTAGGCCATGCCAGCCCGGACGGGTCGAGCTTGCGGACGACCACGTGGTCGGTCCCGTCCGTGCCGGCATTCGGACATCGGAACGGATACGGATCATCGTCCGCAGGCGCCCAGCCGCAGCCGGCGCAGACCAGGAAGGAGGGCATCCTGCTCACAGCTTGTCGATCGCCCCCGTCGCCGCGTTGAACTCTTCGATCATCCGGTCCCACACCGGGATGACGTCACGGATCTCGGTCCAGAACGATGGGGACTTCCGGGCCCGGAACTCGTCGATCTCCACGCCCTGCTGTTCGACCCACGTGAAATAGCCGAGGTTGAACACGCGCATCCGGTCCTCGTAGGTGAGTTCGCGCATGTGATCGGTGGTCTCGCCGAGCAGGTGCTCGCCGAAGACCTCGCCCGCGCTCACCGCGTCGAAGCTCCCGCCGAAGTACTTCGTCACCGCCTTCTCGCGCTCGCTCTGGTACATCGCGTACCCGTCGGTGGCCACGGTGACGATCACGTCGGAGGAACCCAGCTCGTAGTACTTCGCTATCTTGATCGCGGCCAGGATGTTGCACACGCCCGACAAGCCGATGTCGCCGAGCTGACCGACGATCTCAGCCGGGACGCCCCGCCGGTCGGTCAGGTACTCGCGACCGGTGGCGGTGTTCCACAGCACCCCGATGCCGTCGGTGGACCGATCGTTGACGGCGACCGCGAGGTCGGTGTTCATCACGTTGTGGATCAGCGGGATGTGCTTGTCGCCGATCCCCTGGATGTTGTGCTCGCCGAACCCATTGAGGAGCATGGTGGGGCACTCCCAGGCCTCGACCGCAACCACCTTCGCGCCGTGGCGCTCCTTCAGCCAGTCGCCCGCCGCGATCGTCCCGGCCGAACCCGTGGCCGAGGTGAACGCCGCCAGCTTCAGCGAGGGGTCCGAGGCGCGCAGCGATTCGAACACCCGTTCCAGCGCCGAACCCGTGCACAGGTAGTGGACCAGGTGGTTCCCGAACTCCGAGAACTGGTTGAAGATCACGTTCTTCGGGTCGCGCGACAGCTCGTTGCACTTGTCGTAGATCTCCTTGACGTTCGACTCCGTCCCCGGCGTGCGGATGATGTCATCGGGGGACAGGACCCAGTCGGCCAGCCAGTCGAACCGCTCCTGGCTCATCCCGGCCGGCAGGACCGCCACGCCGTGGGACTGCATGATCCGGCTGATGGCCACCCCGCCCCGGCAGTAGTTGCCGGTTGATGGCCAGATGGCCCGGTCGGTGCTCGGGTCGAACTGCCCCGTGATCACCCGGGGAGCCAGGCAGCCGTACGCCGCGAGGACCTTGTGCGCACCGATCATGGGGAATCGGTTCCCGAATGCGACGACGATCTTGGCGTCCACGCCGGTGAGCGCGGGGGGAAGGATCACGTGCTCGGGCACCTCGGTGATCCCGGTGCGCGAGGCGTCGTTGTACCAGTGCACGCGGAACAGGTTCAAGGGGTGCGGTGCGTCCGGTTCGATCGTGGCCAGGGCCTCGCGGATCCGGTCCGGGATCTTCTCCGGCTTCGCCAGCTGGGAGAACGTCGGGAGGACGATCTTCGCGTCGCGGAACCTGCCGAGCGTGCGTTCATACACATCGCGATCGATCAGATCGCGCTCGAGGCCCAATCGCCTCACTTCGACCACCCCCATCCGCTCGCCTTCGCTTGATATTAGAGTTTGTTGAAATGGCTGCGGCAAGGAGGGGGCGATTGACCGGTTCCTTGCAGGACTCTCGGCCCTCCCCCGCTCGAAGGGGTTGACAGACCGTAGACACTGTGACGGGACCCGGCTCGCCGCACAGATCGCTCCTGGTCCGCTCGGCCGAACACGTCTGGTGCGGGGACGCCGCGGGGACCGAGCTGGCCGGAGTCTCGATCCTGTGTGTCGACGGGCGGATCGACCGCATCGGCGTCCCGGCCGAGGACTGGCCGAAGGCCGACCGCGAGGTCGACGCGAGCGGATGCCTGGTCGTCCCCGGCCTGATCAACACCCACCACCACCTCTACCAGACGCTGACCCGGGCGTTCTCTCCGGCGCTCGGGTGCGACCTGTTCGGCTGGCTGAAGGTCCTCTATCCGGTGTGGAGTCGGCTGGACGAAGAGAGCGCGTACGTGTCCGCCCGGGTGGGGCTGGCCGAGCTGCTGCTGTCGGGCTGCACGACATCCAGCGACCATCTGTACGTCCATCCGCGGGGCCACGCCGACCTGATCGCCGCGGAGATCCGCGCCGCCCGCGAGACCGGGATCCGGTTCCACGCCACGCGCGGCTCGATGTCGCTCTCCGAGAAAGACGGCGGCCTTCCTCCCGACGACGTGGTGGAGGACGAGGACCAGATCCTGGCCGACAGCGAGCGCCTGGTCGCCGCCTTCCACGATCCCGAACCGGGCGCCATGGTCCGGGTTGGGCTGGCGCCGTGTTCGCCGTTCAGCGTCACTCCCGATCTCATGCGGCGCTCCGCCGAACTCGCCCGCCGGCTGGGGGTGCGGCTGCACACCCACCTCGCGGAGACGAAGAGCGAGCTCGACTACTGCCGGGAACGGTTCGGCGAGACGCCCTACGAGCTGGCCGGGCGCCTGGACTGGCTGGGGCCGGACGTCTGGTTTGCCCACGCCGTGTGGACCTCCCAGCTCGAGATCGGCATGCTTGCCCGGACCGGGACCGGGATCACCCACTGCCCGACGTCGAACATGATCCTCGGGTCGGGCATGTGTCCGGTCACCGACTTGCTGGCCGAAGGCGTACCCGTGGGCCTGGGATGCGACGGTTCGGCGTCCAACGACGCCAGCGACCTCTGGCAGGAGGTCCGGCAGGCGATGCTCCTGGCGCACCTTCGCTCGGGGGCGGACGCCTTCTCCTCGCGCGACGCCCTCCGGCTGGCGACGAACGGGTCGGCGGCGTGCCTCGGTCGTGACGACATCGGGTCGATCGAACCGGGCAAGCGCGCGGACCTGGCGTGCTATCCGCTGGATGGCCTGTCGATGGCCGGCGCCGCCCTCGATCCGGTGGAGGGCGTGGTGCGCACCGGGGTCCGGCGCGCCGCCCACACCATCGTGGACGGGCACGTGGCGGTGGAGGACGGCCGGCTGACCGCCGATCACTCAGCGGCGATCGCCCGCCACCGAGCCATCGCCCGGGAATGGGCGGAGGCGACGTCGTGAGGCTCCGGGCCGAATTCACGGTGTTCCCATTCGTGGAGGGCTCGCTGCCGTCCTACGTGCAGGCCGCCATCGACGCCGCGCGCGCGTCCGGCGTCCGGGTCGACGTGGGCCCACTGTCGAGCACGGTGGAGGGCGAACCGGATGCCGTGGTCGACGCCCTAGGGGCCGCCCAGTCCGCCGCCTTCGCCGGCGGGGCGACGCGGTTCGTCCTCAACCTGGAAGTGGCCGGATGAAGCCCGCCGTGGACGCGGACGTCGAGTTCGCGGCCTCGCTGTGGGCCGCGCTCGGGCCGCTGTACCGGGTGTCGGTCCGGACGCCGGAAGGCGCCATCGAGGCGGCGTTCGGCGAGTTCGGCGGGGAGGGCGGCTCGCGGATGGAGATCCCACTGCCGCGTTCGACCTGCTCGCTGGTGGTCGAGATGGACATGGCCTCCGTCCAGGCGGCCGACCGCATGGTCCACGCGCTGGCCCGCGCGCCCGGCCAGGCGCCCATCGAGATCCCGCACCTCGAACACGCCCTCGACGGGCTGATCGCCGCGGCCGAGGCGCACATCGGCCGGCCCATCGCCGACATGAGCCGGGCGGAGAAGCAGGGGTTGGTGAAGTTCCTGGACGAGCGCGGCGCGTTCTCGCTTCGCAAGTCCGTCGAGGCGGTGGCGGACATCCTGGGCGTCAGCCGCTTCACCGTCTACAACTACCTCGACGCCTCCCGGCAGGGCGCATGATCTCCGGCGTGATCCTCGCCGCCGGTTCGTCATCACGGCTGGGACGGCCCAAGCAGCTGCTCGAACTGGACGGCCGGCCGATCCTCGAGCACGTGCTGGAGGCGGCCGAGGCCTCCGGGACGCTGGGAGAGCTCGTTCTGGTGCTCGGTCACGCGGCCGATGAGATCGAGGCGTTGGTCCGGCTGCCGGGGAACGCCCGGATCGTGCGCAACGCGGAGTTCGAGCTCGGCCAGTCGACGTCGCTCCGGGTCGGGCTGTGGGCCTGCGACCCGGCCAGCGAGGCGGCCGTCATCCTGCTCGGCGACCAGCCGCGCATCTCGCCGGCCGCGATCAGGGCGGTGGCGGACGGGTTCGCCCGAACGGGGCACACCATCGTTCGGGCTCGCTACCGCGACGGACCCGGGCACCCGGTGCTGGTGGCGCGCGAGGAGTGGGAGTCGGTCCTGGACATCCGGGGCGACACTGGTGCGCGGGATCTGATCACCGCTCGCCCCGAGTGGGTGCACGAGGTCGGGATCGACGCCGACCGCCCGTGGGACGTGGACACGTGGGCCGACTACGAGCGCCTGGTCGGGGAACGGCGCCCCGAGCCAGGGTAGGCTTCGGCCCGCCATGACGGACGAGACCCTCGGAACTGGCGGCCCGTCCACGGGCCGAGCCCTCGCCGGGAAGTTGGGACGGGTCGGGATCTGGAGCCCCCAGCTCCAGTGGCAGCCCGCTTCACGGGTTCCGGCGTGCCTGGCGGAGCTCGAAGAGCTCGGCTTCCACTGCGTGTGGATCGGGGAGGCGAGCGGCAAGGAGGTCATGACCCACGCGGGACTGCTACTGGCCGGCAGCGGCAGGATCACCGTGGCGACCGGCATCGCCAGCATCTGGGCGCGCGACCCCATGGCCATGGCGAACGCCGCCCGGACCCTGGGGGAGGCGTACCCCGGGAGGTTCGTCCTGGGGCTCGGGGTCAGCCACCCGTTCCTCAACGAGCAGCGCTCCCGCGAGTACGCGTCGCCGCTGGCCCACATGCGGGAGTACCTCGACCAGATGGATGGGGCGCCGTATGTCGGCCCGCCGACCTCGCTTCCTCCGCGACTGCTCGGCGCGCTCGGTCCGAAGATGCTCGAGCTGGCCCGGGATCGGGCGGCCGGCGCGCACCCGTACTTCGTCCCCGTCGAGCACACTCGCCGGGCCCGGGAGGTGCTCGGGCCATCGCCGCTGCTGGCGCCGGAGCAGGCCGTGGTGTTCGAAACCGACCCTGAGCGTGCGCGGGAGATCGCCCGCCGATACACGAATACGTATCTGCCGCTGGCGAGCTACCGGGCCAATCTGCAGCGGCTCGGCGTGCAGGAGTCGGACCAGGTCGCCGGGGGAAGCGACCGGCTGGTGGACATGCTGGTCGCCTGGGGTGGGCCGGACCGGATCATCGAACGCATCCAGGCTCACATCGACGCCGGTGCGGACCACGTGGCGGTGCGGATCCTGGCCGAAAACCCTCGAGCGTGGCCGACCCGGGAGCTCCGGCTCCTGGCCGCCTCAGCCCCGGTCCGCCCGCGCGGCTGATGCAGCTCAGCGGGGAGCGAACTCGGTGAGGCGTTCGGCGGCCGCCCGGAGCGTTTCGAGGCGCTTGGGGAACGCGAACCGGATGAGGTCGCGCCCGTCCGCGGGGTCGGCGAAGAAGCTCGAACCGGGGACCGCGGCCACCCCGGCACGCGACACGAGCTCCCGGCAGAACGCCGTGTCGTCTTCCAGCCCGAGGCGTTCCCGGATGGGACCGATCCTGGCCATCGCGTAGTACGCGCCCTCCGGAAGGAGCAGGTCGAACGCGCTCTCCGTCGCCAGCTCGAAGAAGGTGTCCCGCCGCTCCCGGTAGGAATCCCGGAGCGCCTCGTAGTACGCGTCGGGCAGCTGCATGGCCGTCACGCCGGCCTCCTGCAGCGGAGCGGGCGCGGCCACGGTGAGGAAGTCGTGGACCTTCCGGATCGAAGCGATCAGGGGCGGCGCGGCGATCGCCCACCCCACCCGCCAGCCCGTGACGGAGTACGTCTTCGAGAGCGCGCTGATGGTCACGGTTCGATCCCCCATCCCGGGGAGCAACGCGATCGAACGGTGCGCGCCCTCGTACACGATGTGCTCGTAGATCTCGTCGGTGAAGACGAGCAGGTCGTGGCGCACGGCGATCTCGGCGATGGCGTGGAGCTCGTCGTCGCCGAACACCCGGCCGGTCGGGTTGTGCGGCGTGTTCAGCACGATGGCCCGCGTTCGGGGCGTGAGGGCGGCGGCCAGGCGTTCGACGTCGAGCTGCCAGCTGTGCCCGGTCAGCGGGATGGTTCTGGGCACGGCGCCCGACAGGAACGCGTCCGGTCCGTAGTTCTCGTAGAAGGGCTCGGGGAACAGGACCTCGTCCCCCGGTTCGATCAGCGCCAGGAAGGTGGACGCCATGGCCTCGGTCGAGCCGCAGGTCACCACCACATCGGTGTCGGGATCGAGCTCCGGCCAACCGAACCGGCGGTACTTCTCGGCCAGCGCCAGGCGGAGTCGCGGCGAACCCCACGTGACGGGGTACTGGTTGAACCCGTCGGTGATGGCCCTTCGCGCCGCCTCCTTCAGCTCGTCCGGCGGTTCGAAGTCCGGGAAGCCCTGGGCCAGGTTGATGGCGCCGTGGAGGTCGGCCAGGCGGGTCATCTCCCGGATCACCGATTCGGTGAAGCGGTCGACCCGCGATGCCGAACGTCCGCGCGCCGTCCCTTCGATCATCCGGTGCTCCCCCGAGGATCGTTCCTGCCGCTCCTTGCCCGGCCATTCTGGCCGGGCGACGGCATCGTCGCCACTCCCGTTTCGGATGCCAGCTCCGTGTAGTCAAGACCCGCGAGTCCAGCGGGGTCGAAGGGGGGCTACTCCCAGACCCGGTACATCCCCGGCCGGCCCTCGGGGCGTGGAGCGAAGCCGTATCGTTCGTAGAAGGCGGCGACGCCCGTTGCGGCCATCAGCCCGACGAACGCGCCCGGCCGCGCGGTTCGATCCAGGAAGCCCATCAGCGCACCCATAATCAGCCGGCCGTAGCCACGGCCCTGCTGCTCGGGCCTCACGATGACGTCCTGCAGGTAGAAGTAGATCCCACCGTCCCCGACCACCCGGCCGCACCCGATCGTCTCGCCGTCCAGCTCGAGGCAGACCGAGAACAGCGTCGCGCGAAGGCCCTCGGCGACGCCGGCCGCGTCGACCTCGTTCCATCCGACGGCGTCGCGCAGGCGGGCGTACGCATCGGGGGTGGGGGGACGTTCGACCAGCCGGACCTCGTTTCGGATCCACGGCCGGGGACACCAGCGGACCGCCCATCGACTACAGGCCGGACGGATCCGCGGGCGTGTAGGGGAGGCGGAAGAACCCGCGAACCGGGTCGGCGATGTCGATGTTGCTGACGATGGGGCCCGCCTGCGAGGGCTGACCCGTGTCGAAGGACACCCGCACCTCGTCGGCCTTGTCCAGGTCCGCGTTGGGGTCATAAAGCGAGAGGATCACGTGGTGGCCGTCCTGCTCGTATGCGTAGGCCAGGACCTGGTGATTTCTGCCGAGGTCGACCGGGTTCGCCGACCGAACGGCCACGATGCCCAGGCACGAAGGATGCCCCGCATCGATGTCGGCCCTGACCTTCGGCCACTCCTCAGCCGCTGTCCGCCACCACACCCCGCGATGGACGACGAACCACAGCCGGACGTCCCCGTCGGGCGTATTCATCCACGCGTAGTACTTGGCGACCCCCGCGGGGACGTCGAAGCTGTCGATCAGCCGCCGGACCGGGTACTTGAAGAGGGGCGAGCCGGGCGCGGGCTGCGGCGCGGTGATGGGCAGCAGCTTCGCCTCGAATACGTCGCGGACGGCGAACGCCATCCCTCCGCACAGCCCGTTCGACGCGTTGCCGATCCCCACCGGGCCGTAGCCGGGGACCTGCACCACCACGTCGGGCTCGGACGGCCACGAGTTGACGAAGGCGAGCCCGTTCGTGCTGGGCAGGAAGTTCGGAACGCTGGCCATACCCCACACCCCGTTCTGACCCGATGAATCGTAGCGATTCCGGGCTCAGGTCGTGAGCCCTGGAGGGAGCGGAACAGGAGCGACCCCTTCCCGTGCCAGCCCGGGGTCCAAGCTGGCTACCGGTGTTCAGCGAGGTTCGCGGCGATGACGAGCAGGGTTACGCATCTGGGCCTGAGGGGGAGGTCATCGGCCCGACCCGACGATCGATTCATCCTGTCGCCGACTCACCGATCTGGTCTGCATGGGCCTGCTGCCACCACTCCTCCTGGTCGACTTCATCGGCGGGTTCGGCCGTCGCGGCTTCCTGATCGAGCCCCGCAGCGCTGACCGGATGGAAGGTGTCGGACAGCCCGGCGTCGTCACTCTGCCCGTGGCCGGTGCCGCCGTCTTCCTCCTGGTCGGGCTCGATGGCACTTGCCGAGCCAAGGGGTGCGGGGTCGGAATCGGGAGGGGCCAGGTCCTCGGCCGCCTCCCAGAGTCCTTCTCGCACTCCGCCGACCCAGTGGTCGAGGACCTGCCGGGCTTCCTGATGCAGCCGCTCCGGCGTCCCGCGGATCTCGCTCTGGGTGTGTTCGGCCTTGTTGAGGGCCCCCAGGAAGAGCGGCTCGGCCTCCTGGAGCCATGCCGTGTAGGAGGAGACCTTGTCCTGGAGGTGACTCCAGACCTCGTCCGCCTCCTTCAGCTGCACCTCTCCTTCGGTCTTGGCTCGCTCGAAGATCCGGGACGCCGCCTCTTCGGCAGCCCGCAGGATCAGTCCCAGCTCCTCGGCCAGGAACGTGAAACGCGGACGAGGTTCGTCGTGGGCCTGGGCCCGGAACTTCGCGAACTCCTCCCGGGCGGCCTCGAGTTCCCTCTCCAGCTGGGTGACCATCGCGTCCGCCTGCTGGGCCCGGTTCTGGGCAAGGCGCGCGATGGAGTCCTTGTCGGCGAGGATCTGATCCACGGCGGCCCGCTGGTAGCCGAGTGGATCGCCGGTCTCGCCGTAGTCGCCGTCCTCGCGGGCGGGATCGCAGCCTTCATCCTGACCCGTCCCTCCGAAGCCGAACCACGCCCGAACCACCTCACGGTCACGCAGATCGGGATGCTGCCCTCTGCTCAGGCCAAGAGGCCGCTCCACGCTGAGATCACCGATCCCAAGGTCGTGGGAGCCATCTACGATTCCCTGCTCTCACTGCCCTCACCTCCCACCGGACCGATTGCCTGCCCAGCGGACGCCGGTCCGACGTACCGGCTGTTGTTCCTTCGAGGCAGCGCCCAGGTCCTGCGCGCCGACGCCGAGTCGGCCGGGTGCCGGTTCGTGAGGCTCTCGACCGGCAAGACGGTGTGGGCCCTCAGCGAAGGCGGGACCCACTTCTTGGCCTTGCTTCGACAGGCGCTACATTTCTCCTGAACGCTGCTTCAGGGCGAGCCGGTACCAACACCGCCCCAGGTCTGCTCTACCTCGGGTTCGAGGACTTCAGATTCCGGTCGAAGAAGGCGATGATGCGTCGGCGGGCATCGGCGGCGGACGGCTCGTGGTACCCGGCGGGCCCTCCCACCGGCCGGTGGTTCACCGGCGCAACCGGAATGATGAGTTCCGCCCCCAGCCCTGATCGTTCGCTCCGTGCGGGTCGGGTCAGAAGCGCCGATCAGGTTGCGTACGTCCAGTCGGCCTGCTTGCTCGCGTAGGTGAGGTCATACACGAACCGGCCCGCCGATTGGTCCCAGTCGACGATCTTGTGGAAGGTGAGATCGCGGGGGAGCGGGCACGAGCCGCCGATGTGGGTGCGAAATTCGTCGGCGAACACCTGTACCACGCTCTGCATGAGGAGACTCTCCCCGGTGGGCAGCGCGCACTTCTGTCCGTCGGTCGAGCCCTTGGCATGGATCAGGATGGACTCGAGGTCCAGGTCCGATTCGCCCCCCGACTCGATCTTCGCCAGGGACTTGGTGACCTCCCCCGTGCCGAACTTGCAGGCCGGGCACTGGCCGCAGGACTCCACGTACAGGAAGCGCGAGTACAGGTACGCGGCCTTGACCATGCACGCCGAATCGTCGAAGAGGGCGAACCCCCCCGCCCCCAGGCCCGATCCGAACTGCCGCAAGGAGTCGAAGTCCATCGGCACGTCCAGCTCTCCGAGCGTGAGGACGGTGTTCGATGCGCCGGGGAAGATCGCCTTGATGCTCCGGCCCTCGGGAGGCCCTCCGGCCAGCTCCTCCACCAGGTACCGGAGGGGAGTGCCAAGAGCCAGCTCGAACACGCCCTCCCGCCGCACGTCGCCGCACACGGTGAACACCATCGTCCCGGGAGAGGTGTCAGTGCCGCGGGAGCGGAGCCAGTCAGGGCCATCGGCCAGGACGTGGGCCACGTTGGCCAGTGTCTCGACGTTGTTCACCAGCGTGGGGTTCTCGTTCGGAGGGGAGGCGAAGAGGCCCTGCATGAACGGGCGGGCCATCCGGGGCATGGGGAGTCGGCCCTCGATCACCTCCTCCAGGCCGGTCTCCTCTCCGAAGAGGTAGAGGTCCGGACCGAGCACCGCCTGGATCGGGATGCCTCCGAGGGCGTCTGCCTGCCGCATCTCCTCCAGCGCACGGCTCAGCGCCTTGATCTCCTGGTCGAAGGTTTCCTTCACGCCGATGTAGGCGCGTTCGGCGCCAACCGCGTAGGCCGCGATGGCCAGACCCTCGAGCACCTGATAGGGGTTGGTCCGAAGCAGGAGGCGGTCCTTGAACGTGGCCGGCTCGCCCTCCGCCCCGTTGCACACGGCGAACCTAGTGCCGGTTCCGGTGGACCGGATCGCCCGCCACTTCTCGGCCGTCGGGAAGCCGGCGCCACCCCGGCCGCGCAGCCCGCTCTTGGCGACCTCCTCGATCACCGCTTCCTGGCCGGCCCCTAGGGCGATCTCCAGTCCACGCCCGCCGCCGGAGGCCACGTACTCCTCGAAGGATCGGGGGGCGAGATCCAGAAGGGCCATGGATCGAGCCTACAACGGGCGGCAGGCAGGCTATCGGCGAGATGCGCGGGTGGTGCTTCCAGCCGTTCCCGGGGAGCTGACGTCCGTGTCGGTCCCCGATCGCTGCCTGGAGGGTGGCGCTCACGAGCGATGCTCGGAGGGCCTGCGCCGCGACGAACCAGGCCGGATGGACCGGGCATGGATGGTCTGGGTCGCACGCGGTCCCTCGGAGGGTGCACAGGCCCTCCTTCGGCACCGGCAGTCCGCACCATGATTGCGGACCTACTGCGTACCGGTGCAGGTCAGAGGCTATTCCGGCGGTAGGGGTGGGATTTGAACCCACGAGGGAGTTGCCTCCCTAGCGGTTTTCGAGACCGCCGCCCTCGGCCAGCCTAGGCGACCCTACCGCCGGGCATGATAGCGCACGCCGTCTGACCAGGGCGTTTGCTTCAACCCCC
>DHWS01000075.1 GCA_002413305.1 Actinobacteria bacterium UBA5176
AACACGGTCTTCCAGGACTACGCGCTCTTCCCGCACATGACGGTCGGGGAGAACGTCGAATACGGCCTCCGGGTCAAGGGCGTGCCGGCCAGGGAGCGCCGCGACAAGGCGCGACAGGCGCTCCGCATGGTGCAGCTCGAAGGCATGGACGCACGCAAGCCCGCCGCGCTCTCGGGAGGGCAGCGCCAGCGGGTCGCCCTGGCCCGCGCGCTGGTCAACGAGCCCTCGGTCCTGCTGCTCGACGAACCGCTCGGCGCGCTCGACCTGAAGCTCCGCCAGGAGATGCAGATCGAGCTCAAGGAGATCCAGCAGCGCGTGGAGCTGACGTTCGTCTACGTCACCCACGACCAGGAGGAGGCGCTCACCATGAGCGACCGGCTCGCGGTGATGAACGCCGGGCGCATCGAGCAGGTCGGAACCCCGGCGGAGGTCTATGAGAACCCGTCGTCCGCGTTCGTGGCCGGATTCGTCGGCGTCTCGAACACGCTTTCGGGTGAGGTGGCCAAGGGGATCACCGGGTCGGACCGGCCGATCACGATCCGGCCCGAGAAGATCCATCTTCGCGAGGTCGACGACCCGACGGGCACGGACGAGGTGTCGGTCACCGGGCGGGTCCGCGACGTGGTCTACGTGGGCGCGACCACGCGGTACGTCGTCGAGCTGGACCCGGGCGGGCAGCTGGTCGTGCTTCAGCAGAACCTCACCACGTCCTCGATGCAGGTGCTCGAGGCGCAGGGCAAACGCGTCCGTCTGGCGTGGGATCGCCAGCATTCGCGATCCATCGATGTCGGCCATGGGGGGACCGGTGCCACAGCGCCGGACGAGGGAGGGGAGGATCGATGAGATTCCGCATGTCGCTGGGTGGGACGTTGCTGGCCGTGCTGGTGCTCGCGGCCGGGTGCGGTTCGGGCTCCAAGACGGTCGGCCTGCTGAAGAACGTCGGCACGGGCGAGGGGCACCTCAACCTGATCGGGTGGGGCGGCTACGTCGAAGACGGCTCGAACGACAAGACCGTCGACTGGGTGCATCCGTTCGAGAGGGAGACCGGCTGTGCGGTGAAGTCCACCATCGCGAACAGCTCGGACGAGATGGTGACCCTCATGCGGCAGGGCGGGGGCAAGGTCTACGACGGCGTGTCCGCATCCGGAGACGCTTCGAACCGGTTGATCGCCCACGGCGACGTCGCGCCGGTCAACATCTCGTTGATGCCCGACTACAAAGACGTCGTCGCCCCGCTCCAAGCGCCGGCCCACAACACCGTGAACGGAGTGCACTACGGGGTGCCGTACATGTACGGCGTGAACTTCCTGATGTACAACCCGCAGGTCGTGACCGGGACGGTCGACAGCTGGGACATCACGTTCGACCCGAACTCGCCGTACAAGGGGAAGATCACCGCGTACGACGTCCCGATCTTCATCGCCGACGCGGCCATGTACCTGAAGTCCCACCAGCCCGAACTGGGTATCACCGACCCCTACGAGCTCACGTCGAAGCAGCTCGACGCGGCGACCGCCCTGCTCAAGGGCCAGAACCCGCTGGTGTCCAACTACTGGTCGAACTACCTCGACGAGATCACGGGCTTCGAGAACGGCTCGATGGTGGCGGGGACGGCGTGGCCGATCAACCTGAGCACGATCGAAGCCGACATCGCGGCCAGTAAGGCGAACATCCAGATCGCGTTCGCGGTGCCGAAGGAAGGCGTCACGGGCTGGGCCGACACGTGGATGATGTCCTCGCACGCCCAGCATCCGAACTGCATGTACAAGTGGATGGCCTACACGCTGCGGCCGGACGTCCAGGCCCAGGTGGCCTCGTGGTACGGCGCGGCGGGGAGCAACCCGAAGAGCTGCGACGTCCTCAAGCAGAGCCTGCAGTCCGCGGGAAGCGATCCGAGCGTCGCCGATTCCGTGCGGTACGGCGAGTGCGGCAACGTGGACTTCCTGAAGTCCATCTACCTGTGGAAGACCCCCCAGGTCAACTGCGGGAACGGCAAGAGCGACTGCATGGACTACTCCGTGTGGCAGAGCAAATGGGATGAGATCAAGGGCGGCTAGCCGGTGACGGTCGGATACCGGGCGGCGGCGGAGGAAGGTCTTCGCCGCCGCCTGTCGGCCGGTCTGTACCGGCGGCCCCGCGCCAAGCTCGCACTCCTCATCGGGCCGCCAACCGCCTGGATGCTCGTGGTGTACCTCGGGGCCCTCCTGCTGCTGTTCCTTTCGGCCTTCTGGCGGGTGAACGCGTTCACGTCGGCGATCGAACGACAGTGGGGTCTCCAGAACTTCCGCACGCTGTTCGGGGACCCCGTGTACCGGACCATCGCCCTTCGGACCATGGGCATCGCCGCCGCGGTGACCCTGGCCGACATCGCCCTGGCCTTCCCGCTCGCCTACTACGCGGCGCGGATCGCCTCGTCGCGGGAGAAGGCAGTGCTCCTGGTGGCGGTGGTGCTCCCGCTGTGGTCCAGCTATCTGATCCGCGTGTTCGCGTGGAAGCTGATCCTCCAGGGCAACGGTTTCCTGAACTGGGTCTTCCAGAGGCTGGGGACGGGCGGGCTGAACATCGGATCCTCGTACTGGGGGATCTGGCTGGTCTTCACCTACCTGTGGCTGCCGTTCGTCGCGCTGCCCATCTACACGGCACTCGAACGGATCCCGACCTCGTACCTGGAGGCGTCCAGCGACCTCGGGGCTCGTGGGTTCACGACCTTCCGGCGGGTGATCTGGCCGCTGGCGTTCCCCGGCGCGGTGGCGGGTTCGATCTTCGCCTTCTCGCTGACGCTCGGGGACTACATCACGCCCTCCCTGATCGGGAAGACGATCTTCATCGGCAACGTGGTGTACGGCGACGTCGGCGTGGCGAACAA
>DHWS01000119.1 GCA_002413305.1 Actinobacteria bacterium UBA5176
CGGCACTGCAGCCAACCCGGAGCGGGGCGGCCGCGGCCGTGTACGGTCAGCTCGATGGTGGGCACCCACCGCAGGGTCTCCATCAGATGGAACATGGTGGGCGGGAACGAGTCGGCGAACAGTGGCAGCGACATCGAGTCCGCCTCCCGGCCGTCTTCGAACCGGATCCACCCCTCCATCAGTCCCCGCCCGCTGCGGAGGCCGACTGCGAACCCGGCCGATTCGGGCGTCAGCCGCAGGTCGAACTGTCGCATGAACTCGGGCGCGACGGGACCGGTGGCCGGGACGCAGGCCTCCGGCGACGGGATCTCGGGGCGCTCGGCGTGGACGATCGTCGGGCCGTCCATCGCGCCGAGGTCGCCGAACGTCCCGGTCACGTGCACCCGCCGCTGGCCCTCCTGTTCGAGCCACGCCACGCCGGTCGAATGTCCCTTCCCGACCCGGAACGTGTCCACGCCCACCTCGATCCGGCCCGGGGAGATGCGGCCGGCGAAGTGGGCGGAGACCGCGACCGGATCCGGATGGGGGAGCTCCCGGCGCAGAGCGGACAGCGCGATCGACAGGAGGTAGCCGCCGTTGGGAGCCGAGCCGATGTTCCACTTCGGCTCGACCTCCGCGGTGAAGCGGTGGTCACCCGCCGGACGTACGGCGACGCCACGGTCGAACGCGAACCCGGCCTCCGACCCACTCACGGGATCCTCGACCCGGTCCGGTCTCAAGCCCCGTCCACGAGCACCGTGATCCGCTGGACCTCGTTGTTCGAATAGCCGCCCAGGTTCCAGGGAGCGGTCAGCGGCTGGTCGCGTCCGGTGGCGTCCCGGGCCCGGCAGCAGAGCTCGTACACCCCCGGCCCCGGGACCCACTCGAAGGACCAGGGGTACCAGGCGAACGGGGAGGGCGGTTCGCCCAGCGCGGCGGGCTCCCAGGAGTCCCCGCCGTCGGCGCTGACCTCCACCAGCTCGATCGGCCCCCATCCGGACCAGGCGCGGCCCTCCAGCACGCAGGGCCCCGGCGACAGGACGCGGTTCCGGGTCAGGAAGTCGGGGATGCCGGGCGGGACCATCAGCGCTCGCGGCACGATGCGGGTGACCGGCGTGCCGGGTTCGTCCTCGGTCATGCGGTACCGGTAGCCCTTCGACTGCTGGTAGCCGGCGAAGGGTTCGGTGGCCACGGTGATCCGGTGCAGCCACTTCACGCTGGTCATCCCGTACCAGCCCGGCACCAGGAGTCGAAGCGGGAATCCGTGTTGCGGTGGGAGCGGCCGCCCTTCCAGCGCGTAGACGAGCAGAAGCTCTTCCCGGAGCGCCTCCTCGATGGTCAGGCTCCGTTCGTACGCGTGCTCGAGGCCGCCTTCGACCCCGCGGTCGGCCCCGGCGAACACCACCTCCAGGGCGTCGGCCTCCAGGCCGGCTTCCCGCAGCAGGGGGCCGAGCGGGGTCCCCGTCCATTCGCCGGTCCCGACGGCCTCCCGGACCCAGGGCTGGCTGATCGGGCGCGGATCGAGCTGCGCCCGACCGTTCCCCGCGCACTCCATGGTCACGGCCACCGTGACCGCCGGCCTGGCCCTCAGGTCCTGCATGGTGAGCGTGAGTGGACGGGCCACGCTTCCCCCGACCTCCAGCCTCCATGTGTCCGGGTCGACCGCCGGGATGTCGAAGTGGGTGAGCAGGTAGTGCAGGCCGACCGGGGTGATCGGATACCGGAGCGCCTCCAGGGGCATGCCGTGATTCCGGGTGGCGAGTTGAAGCTCCTCCCGGCTGAAGTCTGTCGTTCCGTCCCTCATGCCGTCCATTCTGCCCGATGCGCGAGCAGCGGTCGACCGTGCGCTCGGCGAACGGAGCCGCCGGTCGGTACCATCCGGCGAGATGACGGCCGATCGGATGGAGCTCCGTGTGGGCGAGGAGCGCGCCATTCACCTCCCGAACGGGGGTGCGTGGCACGCGCAGATCGAAGGGATGGCCTCGGCCGTTTCGGTGCGCAAGCTCTGGAAGGCCGATCCGTATCCCGACGACGATCGGGGCGACGAGGCGGCGCCGAAGAGCCCGCCGGTGGACGAGGTGTTCATGGTGAGGGGCACGGGTCCGGGTTCGGCCACCGTTCGGTTCGTCGCGGAGGCGTGCGGGGACCTCGCCCGCGAAGTCTCCGTGACCGTGCGACTCTGACCGCCGCAGCCCTGAGCCCGGGGCCGGGTCGAAAAGGAGGGACGCACTCATGACGCTGTTCGACGAAGCTCGCGACCTGCTGGACGACGCGGTGGCGCTCCGCCGGCGGATCCACCGCCATCCCGAGGTCGGACTCGATCTCCCCGAGACGCAGACGGCGGTGCTCGAGGCGCTGGACGGGCTGGGCTACGAGATCCGGACCGGCCAGAAGACGACCTCGGTGACCGCGACGCTGGACGGCGCGCACTCCGGTCCCACGGTGCTGCTGCGGGGCGACATGGACGCGCTTCCCATGCCGGAGAACACCGGGCTGGACTTCGCGTCCGAGGTCCCGGGCGCGATGCACGCCTGCGGTCACGACACCCACACCGCGATGCTGGCCACCGCGGCGAAGCTCATCGCCACCCACCGGGACGACCTCCACGGCCGCGTCCTGCTGATGTTCCAGCCCGGGGAGGAGGGGTACTTCGGCGCGAAGATCATGATCGAGGAGGGTCTGCTGGACGGCGACCGGGCCCCGGCGGCGGCGTTCGCCATCCACCAGACCTCGCACACGCGGTCCGGGTTCGTGGAGACGAAGCCCGGTCCACTGTGCGCGTCGGCTGACACCCTGCTGATCGAGGTGCTAGGGCGCGGTGGCCACGCGTCGGCGCCGTACCTGGCGCTGGACCCGATCGCGGTGGCCGCGGAGATCACACTGGCCCTCCAGGTCATGGTCACCCGCAGGCTGAACGTGTTCGACCCGGCCGTGATCACGATCGCGCACATCGACGCGGGCACCACCGACAACGTCATCCCCGAGGTGGCCAGCCTCGAAGGCACGCTCCGCGCTCTCTCGCAGGAAACCAGGTCCCGGGCCATCGAGCACGCCCACCGGCTGGTCGAGGGAATCGCCTCGGCCCACGGGATGGGGGCGAAGCTCACCGTCGACGCCGGCTATCCGCCCACGATCAACGACGACGCCATGGCCGGGTTCGCCCTGGACGTGGCCAAGGAGGTCCTGGGCGAGGAGAACGCCGCGCTCCAGGACGACCCGCTCATGGGCGCGGAGGACTTCTCCTACGTCCTGCAGCGGGTCCCGGGCGCGATGGTACGGCTGGGGACCGCGCCGCCGGGCGTCGAGAACCCGGCCCCCAACCATTCGAACCGGATGATCCGCGACGAGCAGGCCATGGCCTCCGGGATCGCGCTCTACGCGGGGTGGGGGCTGCGGTTCCTCGACGGCTCGCGCTGAGTCCGCGAGCGTGTATGCGGCCGGGAGGGGTTCGCGCGTTCATGCCGCATATGGGACACGCCGCTGCCACCACGTCCGCCTCCGCCGAAGAGGGGCACGCGCCCGTGCCCGCCGACCCGGCGGTCACATTCGAGGCCTTCTTCGACCAGCACCACGAACGGTTGTACCGGGCCCTGTGGCTCATGACCCGCAACCGCCACGAGGCCGAGGAGATCGCTCAGGACGCGTTCCTCAAGGTGTGGGAGCGGTGGGACCGGGTGGCCTCGCTGGACGAGCCGGGCGGGTACCTGTACCGAACCGCCATGAACGTCTTCCGGAGCCGTCGCCGCCGGTCGGCCGTGGCCCTTCGCCGCGCCGTCCGGCAGCTGCCGCGCGACGACGAGCTCGAAGCGGTGGAGGAGCGGGACGTGGTGATCCGCGCGCTGGCCGGGCTCGCGACCCGGCAGCGGGCCGCGATCGTCCTGACCGACCTCCTCGGCATGTCGTCCGAAGAGGCGGGCGAGGCGCTCGGAATCCGGGGCGGGACGGTTCGCGTGCTGCTCGGGCGGGCGAGGGCCGCACTCAGACAGGAGATGGGTGATCGACATGAGTGACGTGAGCGATCTGAAGGAACCTCTGGAGCGGGCGTCGAAGCTCGTTTCGAACCCGGCCGACCCGTACGGGCGGCTGGCGGCCAGGCGAACGAAGAAGCGACGGAACGAACGTCTGACCGCCGGGTTCGTCGCCCTGGCCGTGGCCGGCGCGGCGATCGGCGTGACCGCCGCAGCGTTGCATTCGACCAGCCGGCACCACCGGACGATCGCCGGCTCGGGTTTCGTAGCCCCCGGGCTTGCGCCGGGCCAGTACCTCTACCAGCAGCAGGTCATCCAGGGCGTCTCCGACGCCGGGGGCGGTGTCGTGATCCAGACGTGGTGGGCTTCCGACGGATCGGGGCGGATCAGCGAGGACTGTCCGGACCCGTGCAGCTACGGAGCGAACACAGGGACCTTCGGCCCCGGGAAGTTCCCCGCCGACAGCGACGTCTCGGGTCTGTCTACTGACCCGAACGTCCTGTATGACCAGATGGTCCAGCGGACAAGCCCCACCGGCTCCTCTCCCGAGCCGGACTTCTCGCCAGGCCCCTACCTCGCTCCCGGCGTCACCGCCGGCAGCCTTCGGGTGGCTGTCGAGACGCTGCTCATGGACGCGAACGGCTCGCCCGACCTTCGTGCGGCGCTCTTCCAGGTTGCCGAGCGCATCCCGGGCGTCCAGATCACCGAAGACACGACCGACCCGGCCGGACGGCCGGCGACCCGCCTCGACTTCCCGGAGCTTCCCGAGGGTGGACACCCGATCCTGTACGGCGACCCGTCCACCGGGCAGCTAATGGCTGATTCGTTCTCGGTCGCTTCGCGAGGCTACGTCCTGTACAACGAAGGGATCGTCGACTCGACCGACGCGGTGCCCACCGGCGACCAATGGCTGTTCCCTCCAGCGGCCACGCCGTCCCCGTAGCCTCGATCCGCGCTCACGAAGGGTCCGGCCCGACCATCTTCTCGGGCCGGACCCATTCGTCGTGCTCCTCCGCGGTGAGGTAGCCGAGGGCGAGCGCCGCTTCCTTGAGGGTCGTGCCTTCGTGGTGGGCCTTCTTCGCGATCTC
>DHWS01000010.1:0-3710 GCA_002413305.1 Actinobacteria bacterium UBA5176
GATCCACGACCGAGACACCAAGTTCTCCGGGCCGTTCGACGAGGTGTTCCGCTCTGAGGGCATGAGGATCGTCCTCACCCCGATCCGGGCCCCGAACGCCAACGCGTTCTGCGAACGATGGGTGGGCACGGTCCGCGCCGAGTGCCTGGACTGGACCCTGGTCCTCGGCCGACGACACCTTGAACGCGTCCTTCGCACCTACATCACGCATTACAACGAGGCTCGGCCCCATCGCGGGCTCGATCTTCGGACGCCGATCGAGGACCCGTCGCCAGCGGTGGGTGACCTGAGGACCGCGAATGTTCGGCGGCGGGACGACTTGGGCGGTCTCATCCACGAGTACCGAGCCGCGGCCTGAGTTTCTGTACCCGACGGGCGCCGGGGTCTCACCCGTCGTCGTGCCGGGGTGGCCCCGCACCCCGATCTGGTGGAGCGGCGGTTCACCGCTCAGGCACCGGACCGGTTGTGGGTGGCCGATGTCTCCTACCTCCCCACGGCGGAGGGCTGGCTGTACCTGGCCACGATCCTGGACTGCACTCCCGCCCCGTCGTGTGAACCAAGCGAGACCTTCGGTACGTCGTGCTCGTCGACGCAGTCTGGACAGTACCGGCCGGTTCGGTCCTCCAGGATCACCCCACACCGAATGGCTCCAGACCGCCCGGCACGCTGCAACTAACACTTCGTCAGCGCGAACCCGACGGCGCTCTCCATGCAAGACAACAGGGGCAGGCTCATCAGTCGATCCGATGCCATGGCCGGCAGATTCGGCAGAAGGGACGGAGCGTCGTACCGTGCCATTCGTTGCGGCGCAGGAAGCGCGTCCCTGGCGAGATCTCGACCCCGCACTTGTGGCAGGAGATGGACTTCTCAGCCTCGTACAAGCGGACCGGATGACCGATCAGCTCGTCAACGACCGTCTCGCCGGTGTCGAAGAAGGTGCGTCCATCCCTGGGCATGGGACCAGCTCAGTTGCCGTTCGGATCGATCGGCTCAGCCATCTGAGCGAGGATATCGTTCGGGTGGACCCCCCCGGCCATCCGGATGGAGCAGGAGCCGGGCTCCGCCGGGGCCACGGTGATCGATCACTACCGAAGGCAGGTGCTCGGGCCCCATGACTTCAAGGGGGTGCGCTGCACCGGGTCCAAGGAGACGAGGGCCGCCCCGGTCGCCGCCCGGATCCAGGCGGGCGACGTCTTCTGCTGCCGGGGGTCCTGGAACACCGAGCTCCTGGACGAGCTCGCTCCTTCCCACGTGGGAGCCACGACGACGAACTGCGAGGGGCCGTAGTCAAGGAGCGGGGACGGATGAGTGGCATCGGGCGTGCCACGCGAAGGCTTGTAGGGCCTGACGATGACTAGCAGAGCGACTCGATCAGTTAGCGTCCCAGGTCGTGGTGGACTTTCCCTCCGACCTTCCTTGAATTGAGAAGGCCATCGCCCATCCTCACCGGTGTCGACCAGACATCGAGAGGAGGAGAGATGGCCAGCAAGAGGATGGACTTCAACTCGTTCGTGGGCAAGCTCCTGGCCGAGGATGACACGGACGTCTTGCGGGAGGGCGTGCGGGTCCTGGCCCAGGTCCTGATGGACGCCGAGGTCTCCGCCCAGATCGGGGCGGAGCTCTACGAGCGCACCGAGTCGAGAACGGCCCACCGCAACGGGTACCGCACCAGGATCTGGGACACCCGGGTAGGGACGGTCGAGCTCCGGGTCCCGAAGGTGGCGCCAGGGGCCTACTTCCCCTCCCTGCTCGAGCCCCGCCGGCGGGCCGAGCGGGCGCTGGCGGCGGTGATCACCGAGGCCTACGTGAAGGGGATCTCCACCCGCAAGGTCGACGACCTGGTCCGGGCCCTGGGGATGGACGGCATCTCCAAGAGCGAGGTCTCCAGGATGTGCAAGGCCCTGGACGCCGAGGTAGAGGCGTTCCTGACCCGTCCCATCGAGGGGGAGCACCCCTACGTGTGGCTGGACGCCACCTTCCACAAGGTCCGGGAGGGGGCCGGGTCATCCCCATGGCCACGGTGGTGGCGGTGGGAGTGAACACCGACGGGTGGCGCCAGGTGCTGGGCATCGCCGCAGGTCCGAGCGAGGACCACGCCTTCTGGACCGCGTTCCTGCGCTCCTTGGTCCGCAGGGGGCTGAAGGGCGTGGCGTTGGTGATCTCCGATGCCCACGAGGGACTGAAGGGTGCCACCGCCAAGGTCCTGCACGGGCCACCTGGCAGCGATGCCGGGTCCATTTCATGCGCAACCTGCTGTCGACAGTGCCCAAGAGCGCTCAGGGAGCGGTGGCGGCCATCGTCCGCTCGATCTTCGCCCAGCCGGATCACGCAAGTGCCATGGCTCAGCTGCACCGGGTTGCGGACGGCCTCCGCCCCCGGTTCACGGCGGCGGCCGAGCTGCTGGAGGAAGCGGCCGAGGACGTGTTGGCCCACTTCCACTTCCCCGAGGAGCAGCGGCGGAGGCTGCACTCCACCAACCCGCTGGAGCGGCTGCACAAGGAGGTGAAGCGCCGGACCCAGGTGGTGGGGATCTTCCCCGACCGGGCCTCCCTGATCCGCCTGGCCGGGATGCTGCTGGCCGAACAGGACGACGAGTGGGCGGTCACCGACCGTCGCTACTTCACCTTCGAGTCCATGGCCCGGATCAACGAGCCGGAAGGAGGTGAGCCCAGGGAGCTTCTGGCAGCGATCGCGTAGGTGAGGACGGCGATGATGGCCGTGGCCCCGAAAACGAGCCCCTCAGAAGTCCGCAGAGCCCTTTTCGGAGACGGGGTAGGGATCTGGGTCCAGGCTCGGGAGGAGAGAGAGGGCGGGCAGATCAAAGTCCACCACTTGACGGGACGTGACCCTCGATCAGCATGTGCGGATTGAGGCTCGCATCGGTCCACGCTCCCACTGCCCACGTCTGCCCGTAGGCGGATGCGGCAGCCGTCCCTGGGGGCGCGGATTCCCGGTGCGGCGGGCCAAGCATAGGCGCCTCACCGTGGATGAGCCGTCGGCTTCGGAGCGGTGGCGACCGGTACACTGGATGAGCGGCGTCACGCACCGTCCCCCGCGAAGGACCCGGTTCATGCTGCACCACCGGAGATCAGTGGGGCCGAGCGTCGGCCCGGAGGGAACGGAATGTTTGAGCGATTCAGCGACCGCGCCAGGCGGGTCGTGGTCCTCGCCCAGGAAGAGGCGAGGATGCTCAACCAAAACTACATCGGCACCGAGCACATCCTCCTCGGACTGATCCACGAGGGGGAGGGCGTAGCCGCCAAGGCCCTCGAGTCCCTTGGGATCTCCCTGGAAGCCGTTCGATCCCAGGTCACGGAGATCATCGGCCAGGGACAGTCCGCCCCGACGGGCCACATCCCCTTCACCCCCAGGGCCAAGAAGGTCCTCGAGCTCTCGCTCCGGGAGGCCCTGCATCTCGGGCACAACTACATCGGCACCGAGCACATCCTCCTCGGATTGATCCACGAGGGGGAGGGCGTGGCCGCCCAGGTGCTCCAGAAGCTGGGCGCGGACCTGAACAGGGTTCGCCAGCAGGTCATCCAGCTCCTCAAGGGATACGCCGGGAAGGGCGAGGGCCAGCCGGGCGAGCAGTCGCCCCAGGGCTCCACGGTCCTGGACCAGTTCGGGCGGAACCTGACACAGCTCGCCCGGGACGGGAAGCTCGACCCCGTCATCGGCCGCGAGAAGGAGATCGAGCGGGTCATGCAGGT
>DHWS01000010.1:3943-4498 GCA_002413305.1 Actinobacteria bacterium UBA5176
AAGAACAACCCGGCCCTCATCGGGGATTCCGGCGTGGGCAAGACCGCCATCGTCGAGGGGCTCGCCACCAAGATCGTCAAGGGGGACGTCCCCGAGACCCTCAACGGCAAGCAGATCTACACCCTCGACCTGGGGGCCCTCATAGCCGGGACCCGATACCGCGGCGACTTCGAGGAGCGGCTGAAGAAGGTCGTGAAGGAGATCAAGACCCGGGGCGACATCGTCCTGTTCATCGACGAGCTGCACACACTGGTGGGGGCGGGCGCGGCCGAGGGGGCCATCGACGCGGCTTCAATCCTCAAGCCCATGCTGGCCCGGGGCGAGCTCCAGACGATCGGCGCCACCACCCGGGACGAGTACCGAAAGCACCTGGAGAAGGACGCGGCCCTGGAGCGGCGGTTCCAGCCGATCTATGTGGAGCAGCCGACCGTCGCTGACACCATCGACATCCTGAAGGGTCTCCGGGACCGGTACGAGGCCCACCACCGCGTGTCGTTCACCGACGAGGCCCTGGTAGCCGCAGCGAACCTGTCCGACCGCTACATCAGCGACCGG
>DHWS01000010.1:4722-5006 GCA_002413305.1 Actinobacteria bacterium UBA5176
CCGGTTCCTGCCGGACAAGGCCATCGACCTCATCGACGAGGCCGGATCCCGCATGCGGATCCGCCGGATGACCGCGCCCCCCAACGTCCGTGAGATGGACGAGCGGGTCGCCGAGACCAAGCTGAAGAAGGAGTCGGCCATCGACGCCCAAGACTTCGAGCGGGCGGCCCGGTTGCGAGACGACGAGCGCGGGCTGCTGGAGGAGAAGGCCTCCCGCGAGCGCGAGTGGAAGTCAGGCGAGATGGACGTCCTCTCCGAGGTGGACGAGGAGGAGATCGCCGAGG
>DHWS01000006.1:0-21104 GCA_002413305.1 Actinobacteria bacterium UBA5176
GGGCACATGAACGTGCTGCTGGCGGAGGCGGACGTGCCCTACGAACAGCTCCTCGACATGGACGAGATCAACGCGGAGTTCGACCACTGCGACGTGGCGCTGGTGATCGGGGCGAACGACGTGGTGAACCCGTCGGCCCGCCACGACACGTCGAGCCCGATCTACGGCATGCCGATCCTGAACGTCGACCACGCCCAGACGGTCATGGTGATCAAGCGTTCGATGCGGCCGGGATTCGCTGGCATCGAGAACGAGCTGTTCTTCGACCCGAAGACGCTGATGGTGTTCGGCGACGCGAAGGCGGTGGTGGGCCAGCTGGTCGACGAGCTGGCCAAGACCGCGGTCGCCGCGTAGCCGAGGCGCCCGGTGCGTCCCCGCGTACCCTTGATCCCGTGAGGATGGTCACCGCCGAGGAGGCGGTCGCCGGGATCCGGTCGGGCCAGCAGCTGTACCTGCAGGCCGCGTCGGCCGTTCCTTCTGTCCTGCTCGATGCGCTCGTCGCCCGGGCGCCCGAGCTCGAGGACGTCAAGATCGTCCACCTGCACGTGGAGGGACCCGGCCCGCACCTGGCCCCGGAGATGGCCGGGCACTTCCGCCACCGGGCCCTCTTCATCGGCCCGAACGCCCGCGCCGCGGTCAACGAAGGTCGCGCCGAGTACATCCCGGTGTTCCTCCACGACGTCGCGGACCTGTTCCTGAGCGGGCTGGTCCCGCTGGACGCGGTCCTCGTCAACGTCTCGCCCCCGGATGCCCACGGGTTCTGCTCGCTGGGGACATCCGTCGAAGGCACGCTCGCGGCGATCCGGGCCGCCGACACCGTCATCGCCCAGATCAACCATTCGATGCCCCGGACGCTCGGCGACGGGTTCGTCCACGCCGACACGATCGACTTCGGCGTGGAGGTCGACGTCCTGCCGTACGAACACCAACTGGAGACGATCGGGGACGTCGAGGAGCGTATCGGCAAGTACGTGGCCGGCCTGGTGCCGGACGGCGCGACGCTGCAGATGGGGATCGGAGGCATCCCGACCGCCGTGGCCATGGCCCTGACCGACCACCGGGACCTCGGGGTGCACACCGAGATGTTCACCGACGTCGTCGTCGACTTCGTCGAGCGCGGCGTGATCAACGGGCGTCGCAAGGAGGTCAACCGGGGCAAGATCGTCTCCACGTTCATGATGGGGACGAAGCGCCTGTACGACTTCGTCCACGACAACCCGATGGTCGAGATGCGGCCCGCCGAGTACACGAACGACACCGCGGTCATCCGCCGGTTCAGCCGGATGACGGCGATCAACTCCGCGATCGAGGTGGACCTCTCCGGGCAGATCTGCGCCGACTCGATCGGCCGGCAGCTATTCAGCGGGGTCGGCGGGCAGATGGACTTCATCCGGGGCGCCGCCCTGGCACCGGAGGGCCGCGCCATCATCGCCCTCCCGTCGACCGCGGCGAGGGGCACCCGGTCGCGAATCGTCCCGTTCCTGACCGAAGGCGCCGGCGTGGTCACTACTCGGGCGCACGTCCGGACCGTGGTCACCGAGTGGGGCGCGGCCGAGCTCTACGGGCGGAGCATCGCCGAACGGGCCCGCGCCTTGATCGGGATCTCTCATCCGGACTTCCGCGCGGAGCTCGAGGCGGCCGCGCGAACGACCCACTACCTCTGAAGTCGTCAGTTCGGAAGACCGACCGTCGCGGACGCGCAGGTCCTCGGTACCTTACCGGTCATCGTGAACACGAACCGCATCACCTTGTGTGCGCCGTCGGCGGTCGGTTCGAACATCAACGGGCAGCCGCCGTCGATCACGGCGATGCCATGTGTCCGCCCCAACGTCGTGGCGGCATCCGACACGCTGCCGGCGCCGAACGCGCGGTGCATCCAGACGTACCGGATGCCCAGGTCCGCGCACTCTTGCATCGTCTGCTCGGCGACCTCGGGCCGCGTCCCGATCACCACGGCGTCCACGCCCCCGGGGATCGACTTCAGATCCGGGTAGCAGACGTCGCCTTCGACCTCCTTGGTGTTCGGGTTGACCGCGAACACCTCATAGCCTCGCTGCCGCAGGCGCTGATACACCACGTTGCCCCCGTGGCCCTTGGGATCGCGGGACACGCCCGTCACGGCGACCCGCTTGTTGGCCAAGAATTCCGATGCGGACTCTCTGATCCTCGGCATCGCGCCTCCTCCTCCTTCCTCCGTCTCCGGGTCTCACGCTATCGGCGGGTGCGGCGCGATCTCCGGGTCGACCGGCCCGTCCGTCCTGGGCTGATCGGCCCTCCCCGCTTCCGCCGGGCCGGACCTACGCTCAGGCTGAGGAGGCATGCACATGGCTCGATGGATCGAATTCGAGAGCTGCCCGCACTGCGGGTGGAATTTCGCCACGGACGAGGGCGATCGGGGATGCTCGTACGGGGCCTGCCCGAACCTGCCGGAAGAGCTGAACGTCTTCTGTGACTACTGCCGGTTCGACTTCGCGACGATGGAGGGCAACTCCCCGTGCCCGGACCCCATGAAGTGCGAGCACAGCGTCGAACCGCTCTTGCACGTCGAGAACTACCGGCGGTGGCTCGAAGCTCGGGGCGTCGCCCTTACCTGAGCTGAGCTCGACGGGACGGGCCCCCTGCGGCGGCCGGGTGCCGTTCGGACCTCACCGGGTCACCCGCGCTCCTGAGCGCAGCCACGCGCCCAGGGTCATCGCCAGGAACGGCAGCAGCCCGCCCACCGCAACCATCGCCCACTCGCGCGGCAGGAACGTCGCGGTGCCGAACAGACGGTGCGCGGCCGGCAGCGCCACGATCGCCAGCTGCATCGACACTCCCCCCGCCACGGCCAGGAGCAACCAGCGGTTGGAGAAGAACCCCTTCGTTGGCCGGCGGGCATGGAACGCGTACAGAAGGTGCGCCGCGACCAGAACCGTGAACATCATGGCCCGGGCGTGTGGCCACGGTTCGTGCCAGACGAACCGTTCGACCGCCAGGCTCCCCACCGCCGCCGACGCGATGAGCAGGCCTCGGCCTCCCAGGCGAACCAGCCGGCGAAGGGTCAGCAGCTGGTCTCCCCGGGGGCGCGGCGGGCGCCGCATGAGGTCCTCCGCCGGCGAGTCCAACCCAAGGGCGATGCTCGGAAGGCCATCGGTAAGCAGGTTGATCCACAGCAGTTGGAGCGGCAGCAGCGGGACGCCGATCCTCGGGAACAGGAGCAACGTGCCGACCACGACGGTGATCTCCGAGAGGTTCCCTGCACGAGATAGTCGACCAGCTTGCGGATGTTGTCGTAGATCCCCCGGCCTTCGCGGACCGCCAACACGATCGTGGCCAGGTCGTCGTCGCCGATCACCATGTCCGCCGCCTCCCGGGCGACGTCGCTCCCCGACCTGCCCATCGCCACCCCGATGTCCGCGCGACGAAGGGCCGGCGCGTCGTTCGCGCCGTCGCCGGTCACCGCCACCACCTCTCCGGCAGCCTGGAACGCCTTGACCAGCTCGAGCTTCTGGTCCGGGGCCAGCCGGGCGAACACTTTCGCCGCCAGCAACTCCTTCGTCGGCCCCAGGCGGCGGAGTTGCTCGCCGGTCACCACCGGTTCGCCGGCCTGCACCAGGCCGGCCTGCTCCGCGACGGCGGCCGCGGTGCCCGGATGGTCGCCGGTCACCATCACCACCCGCACCCCGGCCGCCCGGGCCTCGGCCACCGCCCGGGCCGCCTCGGGGCGCACTGGGTCCTTGAGCCCCACCATCCCGACCAAGACCAGGTTCCGGTCGGCTTCGTCGAGGCCTGCCGGCGGCTGGCTGTCCGAACGTTCGGCGAGCGCCAGCACCCGGAAACCCTCCGCGGCCAGCGCTTCCGCCGCGGCCAGCATCCGGTCCCGGTCCCGAAGGTCCAGTCGCCGATCCGGCGATCCTTCCACCCCCGCGGAGCCCGCTGAGCACCCCGCCAGCACGGCCTCCGGAGCGCCTTTCACCAGCGACCGGGACCCCGCACCGTCCCGGTGCACGGTGGTCATGGTTCGGCGCTCGGAGTCGAACGGAAGCTCGGCGATGCGGGGGAAGCCTGCGCGGAGCGTTCGAACCCGGTCCTCTCCGGCGGCTTCGAGCAGCGCGACCTCCAGCGGGTCGCCGGAGGGCGGCTCCATCTCGGCGTCGTTGCACAGCACGGCCACCCGCCACAGCCCGCGGGGGATCGCGGTGAGGTCCCGGGTAACCTCACCGCCAGGAAGCATCACCGCCTCCAGCCGCATCCGGTTCTCGGTCAGCGTGCCCGTCTTGTCCGTGGCCACCACGGTGGTGCAGCCGAGCGTCTCCACGGCGGGGAGGCGGCGGACCAGCGCCCGGCGTCCCGCCATCCGCCGGACGCCCAACGCCAAGGCCACCAGGACGACCGTGGCCAGGCCCTCGGGAACCGCGGCCACGGCGAGGGCGACGGCTGAGAGGAACGCGTCCCGCAGATGCTGGCCGCCGAACCCGGCCCGGAGCAGGGTCAGCCCGAACACCGCGCCGGCGATGACGATGCAGATCACGCCCAGTCGGGCGGTCAGCCTGGCCAGTTCGACCTGCAGCGGGGTCGGTGGCTCCCGGTCGGCGAGGCCGGCGGCGATGGCGCCGAGCTCGGTCGAGCGGCCGGTGGCGAACACGACCCCCGCCCCCGAGCCCCGGGTGACCAGCGTGCCCGCGAACACGTCGGTCGGCCGGTCGGGGGGCCCGTCGCGGCCGTCGGGGACTTCGTCCAGCACGGACGCGGCGGCGGCCAGCTTGGCGACAGGGAGCGATTCGCCGGTCAGGAGCGACTCGTCGGCCTCGAAGGCCGAAGCCCGGGCAAGGCCGGCGTCGGCCGGGATGCGGTCGCCCGCCGCCAGCAGGATCAGGTCACCGGGGACCAACTCGGTCGCCGGCACCGGCATCGCCCTTCCGTCCCGCCGGACCCTGGCCGTGGGCGTCTCCAGCGAGCGAAGCGCGTCCAGAGCTCGGACGGCTTTGCCCTCCTGGGCCAGGCCGATGGCGGCGTTCAGGAGGACGATCGCGACGATGGCGATAGCGTCCACGCGTTCGCCCAGCGCCACCCCCGAGACGATCGCGGCCCCGATCAGCAGGAGCGCCATGGGCTCCCGGAGCTGACGTGCGATGCGGACTGAGAGCCGTTCCCGGGGCGCGGGAGGGAGTTGGTTCAGGCCGAACCGGGCCAGGCGGCGGCGGGCCTCGTCCGCGCTCAGGCCGTGGAGCTCCGGATCGGCATCGGCCGGTGCCCGGGTCGAACGGTCCGTCCCCGGCGCGATGGAAGAATGCGGGTCGGCATGCACGACTTCAATGTTGCCGGACGGGTCCGGTGCCACTCAGGGTCGAACGGCACCCTCAGCCGGTGGCCTTCCGCCCGCGGCCAGTCACCCGGAGGGCCGTCGCTTCTGGCCGTTCGAGCCGGATCCGTTCGCGCCGCACGGGCCGCCGTGTCCGTTGGCGTGGGCGGGCTGTGGTTCGAACTCCCGGAGCTTCACCGTTGAGAGCGACCGCGTAGACGGCTCGACGGGAGGAGTGGGCGGTGGCACGGGTTCGGCCGGCACCGCCTCGATCCGGGACCTCCCCTGCTGGTCGACTACGAGGTGCAGCTCGAGTCGAACCACCACCTCGGATGCCCCGGTTAGTGGTCCGGCGGGCTTGGTAGGAGCCGCGGCCGGCCGCTCGAGGGTGCCGCCGCCTGCCACGAGCGTCGATCGGCGGCTGGGGAACTGGCCCGTTTCGAGCGGCACGGCCACAGGGTTCGGCGGGACCGCGGTATCCGGAGCGGGCGGGAGCTCCGGTGGCGGCGAGACCGCCTGCCGGGACTCGGGAACGCCCGCCCGCGCCGCAACGCGGACGGGCAGCTCGGCCGCACGGGCGAACCCGCCACCCGCACGCTGGGCGGCCTTCGCGCGTGCGCCCTCCGGGAGCGCCGCCCGCTGCGGGCGCACCCCGTGCGTGAACGCCCGCACCAGGAGCAGGAACAGGACCGCGGCGCCGGTCGAGGCGTAGATCCAGTACATCCACGGGCGGACGGTGTCCGTCCCGGTGAAAACGCCGTGCACCATGGACAGGACCCACGCGGGCGTGGCCAGCAGATGCAGGCTCCGCCACACCTTCGTCCCGAGGTGCTTCTTCGTCCACGACGAAACGAGCACGATCACGGTCAGGTACATCGCCACGATCCCGAACGTGACCGCCACGGGCCGGAACGCGTTGTGGAACGGCACCAGGAAGTCGAGCGGCTTGAACGGCACGAAGCGGTCGAGGAGCAGCCCACCGAGGTGGACGCCGAGCAGCACCAGGGCGACGGTCGACAGGAACTGGTGCACCGACACGGCCGTCGCCTTCGCCACCTTCTTGCCGAACAGCGACGTCGTGGAGATCAGTCCCCACGCCACGGACCCGAACAGCATCAGGTACGCGCCGATCCCCGCCGCGCGAAGGACGATCCACGTGATCACGTCGACACCTCCGCGCGCTCGGGTTCGCCGGCGATGTTCACGAAGACGTCGCCCCCGCTCATGGCGAGCACGCACGACAGCGCGTCCATCGCCACCGGGCCCAACAGCATGGCCCAGGTGGTTCCCACTTCAGCCTCGGCACACGTCGGCGCCCAGACGGTCGCCTGCACGACATCGGTGACGGCCGGGAGCTGCGTCCGTGGGTCGATGACCTGGTGGAGGCCCTCGCCCCAGGCGCGATCGAGGATCGACGACGTGGCCAGCGCCCCATCCAGCAGACGAAGGCGGAGGATCGACTCCGACGTCGCTAGCGGATCCTCCACCCGGATCTCCAGTCCCGGTGCCGGCAGAGCGCCCGCGACCCGGAGGTCGCCCCCGGCGTTGATCATGGCCCAGGGCAGGTGGCGGATCGCCTCCTCGACCGCCCGGTCGCACGTCCAACCCTTCGCCACCCCGCCGAAGTCCAGGCGGCAATCGTCAGGTAGCTTCACCATTCGACAGTCGAGCCGGACCTCGCGCCACCGCCCGCCCGGCCGGGGCGGGAGCCCGACCAGCGGCTCCGACCGAAGCAGCTCGCCGTAGTCGCGGTCGTAGCCGGCCGCGACCAGCGCAGGCAGGATCGTCGGGTCGAACAACCCACCGGATCGCCGGGCCCCGTCCAGGGCGAGACGAAGGAGCTCGGCGAACGGCTCGGACACCTCCGTCCACGACCCCGCCCGCATGTTGACGCCCGACAGCTCGCTGTCCACCCGGAACCGGGAGAACCGCCGGTCCTCCCGGTCGAAGATGGCCTCGACCGCGCGTGCGGCATCATCGAAGCGGCTCCCGGCCGGGCCGGTCAGCGTGACCGCTGTGCCCATCGACGGGAATCGGTGGCTGCGCTCTTCGGTCATGGTCGTCCCATCAGCTCATCGAGCCTCGCCGGCCTCACGGGTGCGAGCCGCCCGTCGAACCACCGCCGCCGCCTCCCGTGTAGCCGCCACCGGTCGTGACGTACACGTAGTGCACGCCGCCGCTGGAGGTCACCGGGGCGTTCGTCCACACGATGTGCTTCACGATCCGGTGCTTGATGATCACCTTCGGCGTGAGCGGCGGGGACGGCGGCGCCGCGGACACCGGCCGTGGGCTGAACGCGAGAAGCCCCCAGGGCGTCAGGAAGCTCGTGACCCCGGCGCCCCAGGCCAGGACCCGGAGGACGCGCTTGGGGGTTCTCCGCTTCCGAACGCGGGCCTCAGTCGTCACCGCCGCCCCCTGCAACGGGATCGGCGACCTCCTGCTCGGTCGAGTCGTCCTGGTAGCTTCCGCCGGACCCCGAACCGATGCTCGTCGGCGGCAGGTGCCGGACGATGGTGATGGTCTGCCCGCCACCGGAGCCCGGGGGCGCGGGCCGCTGCTTGTGGACCGTCACGACCTGCGTGACCGTCTTGACGATGGGCTTAGGGACCATACGGGCGGTGGGGTTCGCCTGAGCGCCCACCACGCCGCGGCCGAGCCACAGGGCAACGATCCCCGCCATCAGGGCCATCAGCAGGCCCCCCGAGGTGAGGAGCGCGGATCTCTTCGTCATGCCATCCTCCTTTCCGGCTCGCTGTGAGCCGGGTCGTGCTCGCGGCCTTCGGACATCAGTCGTCCCCGCCGGACCGGAAGCTGTGCTCGATCCCCAAGGGGGTCGGTTCGCCTTCGGGCTCCGCCCCGCCGCCCGTCAGGGACGGCCCCGAGCCGGTTGGTCCGGAGCTCCATCCGCCGGCAACTCCGCCGACCGGCTGAACCTGAGGGGTTGGGGAAGGCTGGAGGGCCGGATCCGGGTCGGGATTCGGCGTCGGGCTGACGCCCGCCTCCGAGACCTGCTGGACCACCGGGCCGACCATCAGCCGGCCCGGCCCGCTCGCTTCGCCCGCCGCCCGGAGGATCCCGACGTTGACGAACAGGGCGGCCAGTCCTGCCAACGCGGCCGCCAGCATCGCAGCTCCGGCGGCAGCCGCCGGCGCGCGTCTCGAGGACCTCGAACCTGTTCCCATGTCGGACTTCACGGTACGGACGCCACCATGAGCCGGGTCCCAAAGGAACCTTCGGAATAGGGAAATTCGGCCCGGTTCGACCCCCTGCCGTGGCATACATTCGGAGATATGAATGGGACTCGCTTGTTCCTCGTGGAAGACGAAGACGCGATCGCGCGGCCGCTTACCGCGGCTCTTGAGCGGGACGGGTTCGAGGTCCACCGGTTCGCCGCGGCAGAGGAGGCCCTGCAGGAGATACCCGAACGCAAACCCGACCTGATCGTGCTGGACATCGGGCTCCCCGGTATGTCGGGGCTCGACGCGTGCCGGATCATCCGCGAGAAGTGGGCGACGCCCATGCTGATCCTCACGGCCCGAGGCGAGATGATCGACCGCGTCCTGGGGCTCGAGCTCGGCGCGGACGACTACATGGCGAAGCCCTTCAGCTCTCGCGAGCTGGTGGCCCGCATCCGGGCGATCCTCCGGCGGACCGGCGCTCGGCAGGAGCGGGCTCGGATCGTGGTGGGCGAGGTGGAGGTCGACCTCGACCTCCGTGAGGTCCACGCCTCCGGCCGGACCGTGTCGCTGACCCGGAGGGAGTTCGATCTGCTGGCGTACCTTGCCCAGCACGCGCCGGCCGTGGTCCAACGCCTGGAGCTGATGACCGAGGTGTGGGACACGAACTGGTACGGCTCCACGCAGACGCTCGACGTCCACGTCGCGCAGATCCGCCGGAAGCTCGAACCCGACCCCGCCCATCCGCGATTCCTGCACACGGTCCGCGGCGTGGGGTACCAGCTCCGGGACCTGCAGGCGTAGTTTGCGCCGGCGGCTGGTCCTCGGCGCCACCTACCTCCTGCTGATCGTGGTGATCGGCCTGGCGGTGCCGTTCGGGGCGACCCTCAGCCGGCGCCTGACCAGCGACCTCGGCGGAAGGGTGGAGCGCGAAGCCTTCGCCGTGGCCGCCGCGGTCGAGGACCAGATCGAACAGCGCCAGACCCAGAGCCTCCAGATCCTGGTGGCGCGGTTCGCCCACGAGATCGGAGGACGGGTGCTGGTCACCGACGGTACCGGCGTGCTGCTTGCGGACTCCCTGCAGGCGCCCGGCCCGAACCCGCCGTCGTACGCCAGCCCCGGCCGCCCGGAGATCGGGCTGGCCCTTCGCGGTCTGCCGAACTGGTCCGTCCGTCACAGTTCCACGCTCAGGTACGACCTGCTGGTGAGCGCGGTGCCGATCCGTTCGGCCGGGAGGATGCTGGGCGTCGTCCGGATCACCTACCCGATGGCCGAGGTTCGGTCGGCCATCCACCGCTCGTGGTGGTTCCTGGCAGCCGTGGGAGCCATCACCCTGTCCCTGGGGCTGGCGCTGGCCATCTGGATGGCCCGTTGGGCGACCCGGCCGCTCAAGCAGGCGGCCGGAGCCGCACGGAGGATGTCCGAGGGTGACCTCGACGTGCGGTTGCCCGAGCGGGGGCCTCCCGAGGTTCGGGAGCTGGCCCGGGACATGAACGAGATGGCCCACCATCTCTCCGACCTCCTGCGTTCGAACCGGGAGTTCGCGTCGAACGCGTCGCACCAGCTCCGAACACCGCTGGCCGCCCTCCGCCTGTCGCTGGAGGAAGCCCTCGACGGCCAGGATCCGCGCGGTGAGATCGGGCACGCCCTGGAGGAGGCGGACCGGCTGAACGACACCGTTTCGGCCCTGCTGGCGCTCGGCGAGGTCCGCGAACGCCCCACCTATGTGGTCAGCATCCCGACCGTGGTCGGGGAGGTCCTGGCTTCGCGCGGAGACGGCAGCACGCCGGTGGAGGTCCAGGGCGACGGCCGGGTCCTGGCGGACCGCGAGCGCCTGCGCCAGATCGTGGCGAACCTCGTCGACAACGCCGGCCGATACGCGCGGACCACGATCCGGGTGCGCACGCACGCCGCAGGCGACCGCGTGGTGGTGACCGTGGAGGACGATGGGCCGGGTATCCCGCTCGACCAGCGACCCCGGGTCTTCGACCGCTTCTACCGGGGACGGCGACCGGTTGGCTCGGGGTCCGGGCTGGGCCTGGCGGTGGCGCGGGAGCTCGCTCGGGTCGACGGTGGGACCGTCGAAGCCCTGGAGAGCGAGCTGGGCGGGGCGCGCTTCGACGTCTCGTATCCCGCGCCGCCGGCTGGGCCCCTCGGGCAGGACGCCTGAGCCGATCCTGCCGGTCAGGATCGGACGAACCCCGGCGATGGACCGTGAACCGTAGGGCCCTTCGCCCCGGGGTGTTCCGTTGTCCCGTGCCTAGCGTCAGGGGCGAAGCCATCGAGGAGGTGCCGGGGGATGCGCAGTCAGGACACGCTCGACGAGGACACCAGCCTGGAGGCACTGCAGGCGTTCGCGTGGCGGACCTTGCTCGACGAACCGACCGAGCAGGACCGGTTCGACCAGCTCGTCCGGGCCATGGCGGACGTTCGTCCAGAGGATCACGACGACGACGGGTTCGTACACACGGACGAGTTCACCTGTCGCCGCTGCCACCTCATCGTCCACCGGACCCGGGCATCTCGCCGCGTCCGGATGGTCTGCGCCGACTGCGCCCACTGAACCCGCTCCATCGCCTGCCATTCGTCCCGGGTTCGACCGGCCGAACGACCGATGGGTCCTTCGGACTCCCGGCAGAGGGCCGGGAGACGTGGCGGCTCGAGCGGCCAGCTCCCTACCCTTGAACCAGGAGCAAGGAGGCGAGGCCGCATGGCGCGCATGGTCAAAGAGGTGATGACGAAGAAGGTCGTGACGCCCGGGGTGAGCGATCCGTTCAAGGACATCGTCCGGCTGATGCACGAGTACCGCGTGAGCGCGCTCCCGGTGATCGACGGGGCGGGGCGCCTCGCCGGCATCGTCTCGGAGGCCGACCTGCTGTTGAAGGAGGAGCGCGCCGGGGAGGTCGAGCAGCGGCGTCTCCTGGAGGGACGGCGGCGGCGGGTCGATCGAGAGAAGGCCGGCGGCTTGGTGGCCAGCGAGCTCATGACCTCACCGGTGGTGACGGTTTCGCCGGAGGCGACGCTCTCCGACGCCGCCCGGCTGATGCATCAGCGGGGCGTGAAGCGCCTGCCGGTGGTCGATCGCGCCGGGCTGGTGGTCGGGATCGTCAGCCGGGCGGACCTGCTTCGGGTGTTCCTCCGCCCGGATCATGAGATCCGGGACGAGATCCAGCAGGACGTCATCTTCAAGACGCTGTGGATGGACCCCGCCATGATCTCCGTCAACGTTCGGGAGGGCGTGGTCACGCTCGAAGGGCAGGTCGAACGGCGGAGCCTGGTCGGGCTGCTGGTGCACCTGGTCTGCGAGGTGGCTGGCGTGGTCGGCGTGGACAACGGGCTGTCCTTCGACATCGACGACTCGACGTCACGCTTCGAGTACGTGGCGCCGTGGGTGCTGCCCGCTCCGGCGCACCAGCGGGACCCTGTGACGGCAACGAAGGCCCGGGAGGCGCCGCCCGCCACGAACGAAGGGGATCGCCGACCGGTCAGGACGCTGACGCGAAGTGGATCTTGACCGGAAGGCCGAGCACCGGCATCACGTGGCAGTCGCACATCTCGTCCAGGCAGTCCCCGGAGGTGTTCGCCCCGGCCTCCCAGAAGACCCCCGGGTCGTCCAGTGAGTAATCGTAGGGACACCCGCATTCCTCGCAGGGTGCGGAGCCCACGCGGTGCCACTTCCCCCGCACATCCCTCCGCGTGGCCACGAACGCTTCGATCCCATCCTCCGTCTTCATCACGCCACCTCCTCGAGGACAGCGTGACGGAGCGGAGCGAGCCCGTTCAGGGGCGAGCGACCCGCGGTAGGCGGGTCGAATGGACCGGTCAGGCGGCGACGTGCAGGGCAGCCGAGAATCGGTGGCCGACGGCGGGACAGGCGACGCTTCGCATGACGCCCGGGAGGGCCCGGATCGCCGGGACGAGCTCGTCGTAGATCTGGTCGAGCTCCTCCACGTCAACGCGGGCGATCACGTCGTACGGGCCGGTCACCGCCTCGGAGGAGACGATGCCGTGCAGCCCGCGCACGCTCGCGGCGGCCTCTTCGGCCTTGCCGAGTTCCGTGTGGATCAGGATGAACGCCTGCATCGGACTCTCCTTCCTCACGTGGTGAAGCCAGTGTGTCGCCAGGCCGAACGGCCCAGCAGAGGCGGACGGCCCGGCTTGCGAGGGCCGGAGGCCCCGCACCTGTAGCGGCCTGGTGGCGCCCCTGTTGTGAACCCGTGGCGACCGGCATCGGCCCGACTCCCCTGACTGACACCTGAGGTTCCCCTGAGGCGGGCGGGCGCATGGTGGAGACCGAACCGAGCCTTCGAGGCAAGGAGGTCGAACATGAGCAGGACATCGGCATTGATGATCGCGGCGGGACTGGTCGGGGCGCTCATGGCCGGGATGGTCGGGGCGCAGCATCAGGCCGCAGCGTTGCACGCGGGGAGCCGGCAGGTGATCGTCCGCGCGGTCGCTCCCGCCCTCGCGCCGCCTGCCATCCCCGTGGGAGTCGGCGAAGGGAGTGAACGCGATGACTGAGGTCGCCAACGGACACCCGGCCCCGCGGCGCAGGCGAGCGTCGAAACGCGCCATCCGGATCTGGGCGGCCGCGGCCGGCGCGGTGAGCTTCGTCCTGCCCTGGGCGGCGATCCACGCGATGCCGCGGCCGGCAGCCACCGCCGCTCCCCAGGTCGTCTACGTCCCCGCGGGGAGCCGCGTCGTCATCGCCGGCCCAGGGTCGAAGAACCCGGGCGTTCGAGTCATCGCCGCGGGCGCCGGCGCGAACGGGACGATGACCACCAGCGCGCCCGTCCCCACCACGGGAGGTTCGCATCCGCTGCCATGAGGGTCTTCCCGCTCGAAATCCCGGGGCCGGACCGGGAGGTCCCGAACCCGCCGGGCCGGTCGCCCCGGTCGCAGCGGGCCGGGCCGGCCGAAACTGGATGCATCGAACGGTGACGTCGCGACGCGGAAGGAGGATGGCCGATGAGACGGAGCGAAGAGCTTCGAGTCACGGTCGCGACGGAGCCGCCCACGGTGGCTGGCCACCCCGCGCCCATGTCTTCCCGCTACCCCAGGACTCTCATCCTCCACTGGGAAGGCTCGGGAACGAGCCCGGCGCGGGCGGCCAGCCTCTCCGGAGCACGTGCCCCGACCGGTGTCGCGACCCTTCCGTCAGGAACGGCCCGCGCCGCAGGGGCCGGCGGGCCGTTCCTCCAGCAGAGCCCGTAGCGAGCTCCGGTCGCGCGAGAGGCCCGGGCGCATCCCCTCCCGGGCCTCTCCGCTCGTTCGGGACCGGGTGGATCGAGCGGGCGGATCGGATCGGGTCAGCAGATGCGGGGGAGCTGCCCGCCGGCCAGCATGATCAGTGAGCGTGTCACGCCCAGCCCCGTCTCCATGCGAACCCGCGCGGGACCCGCTTCCACCACGCCCACGATCTCGGCCCGCGCGCCGGCAGGAACGCTGCGGGCCGCAGCCAAGACCGACCCCGCATCGCCGGGCGCGACGATCGCAACGCAGACCCCTTCGTTCGCAACATAGACCGGGTCCAGGCCGAGCATCTCGCACGCCGCGCGAACCGGCTCCAGCACGGGTAGGTCCTCGTCGCGAACGGTGATCGACACCCCGGACGCTTCCGCCAGCTCGTTCAGCACGCTGGCCACGCCGCCGCGGGTCGCGTCGCGCAGGCACCGGACGTCCCCGGCCGCCAGCATCGCCTGGACGAGCCCGGTGAGCGGGGCGGTGTCGCTGGCCACGTCCGCGTCGAATCCGATCCCGGCTCGCCGGGACATCACCGCGACCCCGTGCGACCCGATCGGCCCGGACACCAGCACGACGTCGCCGGGACGGGCCCGGTCGGGCCCGATCAGCACGCCGGGCGGGACCAGCCCGATCCCGCTGGTGGTGATGAACACGCCGTCTCCGCTCCCCCGCTCGACGACCTTCGTGTCGCCGGTGACCAGCTCGACGCCGGCGGTCCTCGCGGCATCGGCCATGGACGCCACGATCCGCCGCAACGTATCCATCGGGAAACCCTCCTCGAGGATGAACGCCGTGGCCATATACAGGGGGGTGGCACCCATCATGGCCAGGTCGTTCACCGTGCCGTTGACCGCCAAGGCCCCGATGTCCGACCCGGGGAACTCGGGCGGGTCCACCACGAACGAGTCGGTGGTGAAGGCCACGCAGAGCGCGCCCATCTCCACCACGGCGGCGTCGCCGAGCTTCGCCAGCTCCCTCCCGCCGAACGCGGGAACGAAGACGGTCCGGATCAGCTCCGCGGTCAGCTTCCCGCCGCTCCCGTGCCCGATCAGCACCGACCCCCCCGGCGGGAGCGGGGCCGGGCACTGCAGGGCGAAGGCCTCGCCGGCACCGGTCACGTTCGAACCTCCTCGACCCGGCGGGTGCGCCCGGCCAGGAAGTAGGCCGCACAGGCCCCTTCGGGCGAAACCATGGGCGCCCCCAGCGGGTGCTCGGGGCTGCACTCCGTCCCGAACGCCGGGCACTGGTCCGGCTTCGCCCTGCCGATAAGGACCTGGCCCGCGATGCAGCGTTCGGACTCCTCGGCCTCCGGCCCCTGGGCGGGGAACAGCACCTCCGCGTCGTGCGCGCGGTACGCCTCCCGCAGCCGGAGCCCGCTCGCGGGGATCACGCCGAGGCCCCGCCATGCCCGATCGCAGGGCTCGAAGACCTCGGCCAGGACCTGCTGGGCAGGGAGGTTCCCGGCCCGCTGGACGCTCCGGACGTACTGGTTCTCCACCTCCGCCCGTCCCGACTCGAGCTGCTCGACGACCATCCGGATGCCCTCCAGCAGGTCGAGCGGTTCGAAGCCCGTGACCACGATCGGCACGTGGAAGGCGCCGGCGATCGGCTCGTACTCGGTCCAGCCGGCGATCGTGCAGACGTGGCCGGGGGCAAGGAACCCCTGCACGCGGTTGCCCGGCGCGGCGAGCACGGCCAGCATCGCGGGCGGGACCAACACGTGGGCGACCAGCAGCGCGAAGTTCTCGACGCCGAGGGCCTTCGCCTGTCGTACCGCCATGGCGTTGGCCGGCGCGGTCGTCTCGAACCCGACAGCGAAGAAGACGACGATCTTGTCCGGCTCGCGCCGGGCGATGGCCAGGGCGTCCATCGGCGAGTACACCACACGCGCATCCGCCCCGGCCGCCCGAGCCTGGAACAGGTCCTCCTTCGAGCCCGGTACCCGGAGCATGTCGCCGAACGAACACAGGATGGTCCCCGGGCGCTTGGCGATGGCGATGGCTCGGTCGATCACCGCCAACGGCGTCACGCACACCGGGCAGCCCGGCCCGTGCACGAGGTCGACCTCCGCCGGCAGCAACTGGTCGATGCCCTGGCGGATCAGCGTGTGCGTCTGGCCCCCGCAGACCTCCATGATCGTCCAGGGCCGTGTGACGGTGGCGGCGATGTCCGCGAGGAGCGCCCTCGCGATCCGCGTGTCCCGGTATTCGTCGACGTACCTCACGGCGCGCCCTCCGGGACCGGCAGGTCGATGCCCTCCAGGTTCCCCATCTCGGCGAGCAGCGCGTACGACCGGGCCGCCGAATCCTCGTCCACGATGGAGATCGCGAACCCGACGTGGACGATCACGTAGGTGCCGACGGCGGCCTCCGGAGCGTACTGGAGGCAGGCCTCGCGGCGGATCCCTCCGAAGTCCACCGTGCCCATGCGCAAACCTTCGCGTTCGAACACCTCGGTGATCCTGCCGGGGACGCCGAGACACATCGGTCACGCCCCCCCGATCCGGGCCGCGGCCACCAGAGCCTGCCCCAGGGCGATGCCGCCGTCCCCCACCGGGACCTGGTGAGGGAGGAAGACCTCGAAGTCGCAGGAGCCCAGGCGCGCGGCGAGGTCCGAGGCGAACAGGTCGTTGGCGAACACCCCTCCCGAGAGGGCCACCCGGTTCAGGCCGGTCTGACCGCGGATCAACCGGGTCACCGAGACCGTGGCAGCGGTGAGCGTTCGGTGGAACCGGCCGGCCACCTCGCTCGCGTGGCGTCCCCGGGCCAGATCCCTCACCACCGCGGCGATCAGCGGCCGGGTGTCAACGACGACCTCGCCCGCCTCCATACCCACCTCGAAGGGGTACTCGTAGGTGGCCGACGGGTCGGCGGCCTCTTCGAGCAGCATGGCCGGCTGGCCCTCGAAGCTCGCCCGGCGACACACGCCCGTCAGGGCGGAGATGGCGTCGAACAACCGCCCGGCCGAGCTGGTCAGCGGCGAATTGAACCCGGATCCGATCTGCTGGAGAACCGCCTTGACGTCCGACCGGTCCTTCCCGAGGATCCGCAGCGCCTCCTTGAGCACGTCCGCGTCGGCCGCGTGGGCCAGCGCCATGCGGATGGGGTTGCGGACCGCCGCATCGGCCCCCGGCTGCCGGACCTGGCGGAGGTGCCCCACCCGTTCGGCCGTCGCCAGGCTGGCCACGAGGAACTCCCCACCCCACGAGGTCCCGTCGTCGCCCAGCCCGAATCCATCGAAGGCGATCCCGATGACCCGTCCGTCGACCAGTCCGTGCTCGGCCATCACCGCCGCCACGTGGGCGTGATGGTGCTGAACGGCCACGGCCGGGATCCCGGCGGCCGCGGCGACCTCCTGGGCGAACCGGGTCGACAGGAAGTCCGGGTGCAGGTCGTGCGCCACCGCTTCCGGTTCGATCTCGAAGAGGGCCCGGGACCGGTCGAACGCCTCGCGGTAGGCGTGCATCGCCTCCTCGGAATCCAGGTCCCCGATGTGCTGGGAGAGGAATGCCCGTCGTCCAGCGGCGAGACAGAACGCCCCGTGGAGCTCTGCCCCCGCGCCGAACACCGGTGGAACGAGGGCGGCTAGTTCGATCGGGGACGGGGCGAAGCCTCGCGCCCGGCGCAATACGTAGAGGGACGTCCCGCGAACCTTCGCCACGGAGTCGTCGTACCGCGCGACGATCTCCCGGTTGTGGGTCAGGAAGGCGTCGGCGACCCCGGTCAGCCGGCGCCGGGCCTGCGCGTCGGTCACGCAGATCGGCTCGTCCGTCCGGTTCCCGCTGGTCATGACCAGCGGGCGGTTCGCGGCGCGAAGGAGCAGGTGGTGCAGGGGCGTGGCCGGCAGCATCGCGCCCTGGCGGCCGAAGCCGGGAGCGACGAACGGGGACAGTCCACCCCGGTCCTCGACCAGGACGATCGGGGCTTGCGGCGACGACAGGAGCTGCGCTTCGCCCGGCGTGACGTCGAACAGTTCTGCCGCCATATCCAGGGTCGGCACCATGACGGCGAACGGCTTGTCGGGCCGGCCCTTGCGGCGGCGAAGCTCGGCCACCGCCCGGTCGTTCCGGGCGTCGCAGGCCAGGTGGAAGCCGCCGAGCCCCTTCACCGCCACGATCCGGCCCTCGGCGAGCAGCGCGGCTGCCGTCTCCACCGGAGCGCCCGGAAGCGGCCCCCACACCGCATCGAGGAGGGTGAGGTGGGGGCCGCATTCGGGGCACGCCACCGGCTCGGCATGGAAGCGCCGGTCGGCCGGATCGCGGTACTCGCGGGCGCAGGGCTCGCACAGCGGGAACGCGCGCATGCTGGTCCGGTCCCGGTCGTACGGGAGGGATTCGATGATCGTGAACCGCGGACCGCAATCCGTGCAATTGATGAAGGGATACCCGAACCGCCGGTCGGCCGGGTCGAACAGCTCCGCCAGACAGGCGGGGCAGGTGGCGACGTCTGGCGAGACGAGGTGGTCGCCTTCCCCTTCGGCTTCGATGCTGGACTCGACCTCGAACCGGGCCATGCCCACCGGCTGCCGCGGCCACCACCGGACGGACTCGACGGATGCCAGCGGTGGCGCCTGGGCGGAGAGGTCGCGGCAGAACGCGTCCAGTGCCGCCGGCTCGCCCTCGACGACCACTTCGACCATCCCACTCCGGTTCAGTACCCAGCCGGTCAGGCCGTACCGCTGGGCCAGTCGCCAGACGAAAGGCCGGAAGCCGACCCCTTGGACCAGGCCGGTCACCTCGATCAGGCGGCCCGCCGGGACCCAGGCCACGGGAGAGAGTGCCGGAGGGGCCGGGTCGCCCGGATCGGCGCCTGGGGCCACGGTCGCCGGGCGGGCCTTCACACCGCCATCCCTTCGACCAGCCGGCCGGCTTCGGCGAGGATGGCGCCCACCAGGACCGGAAGGCCGGCCCCCGCCCGTTCCGAGAGGCCGGCGCCGATGGAGACGTCCTCGACCTCCAGGCCGAGGAAGGTGACCTCGGGCACCTCGCCCAGCGCGCCTGCCAGCCGGACGGCCTCGGCGAGGTTCATGCCGTGCGACGAGATCGACGCCGAACCCGCGACGGGGAGGTTCCCGTCGACAGCCCGGAGTCGGACGACCCGCCCAGGCCGCCGGGGACCACGGCAGACGACCGCGTCGACCACGATGGCCGCGTCGGCGCCGTGCAGGAGGTCGAGCACGTGGAAGCCGGTCGGGGCCTCCACGACCTCGACGCCCGGGATCAGCTCCAGGATGGGCCGGGCCCGCCGAACGGCCAGGAGCCCAGCGGCGTCGTCGCGGGCGTCCAGGTTCCCGCAGGCGATCACGCGGAGCATCGGCGCCCCCGCTCGGGAACACGTTCCATGTCCAGCGTGAGGAAGTGGGTGGCACACGAGATGCAGGGGTCGTAGTTGCGCACCACCATCTCGCACAGGCGGGTGAGCTCCTCGTCGTCCCGGTCCAGGACGGTCGGGATGAACGCCCGGAGGTCGTCCTCCATGTGCCGCAGGTTCTGGGACGTTGGCGGGACGATCTTCGCCGCGAGGATCGAGCCGTCCGCGTCGACGTCGTACCGGTGGTAGAGGATGCCTCGCGGCGCCTCGGTGATCCACGTGGCGCGCCCGGCGCGGGGGGCCACCGGCACGCGGGGGGGCTCCGGTTGCACGTAGGCGCGGACGATCTCGGATGCTTCCTGGATGGCCAGCACCGTCTCCACCACCCGGGCGGCGATCGAGGCGAACGGATCGTCGGTCGGGAGCGGCAGGTGGGCCAGCGTCGCGGCCTCCCGGGCCAGGGGGGTGAAGTGCTCGGCGTTCAGGTTCGCCCTGGCCAGGGGGCCCACGAAGTACGACCCGCCGCCGGCCGCGAACCGGGAATGCAGCGCGTTCGAGTGCGGGACCTGCAGCTCCTCGCTCACCGCTTCGAACTCGGCGGCGGCGAACTCCTTCCCGTGCGTGGACCGCACGATCCCTTCGTTGACGGGATACTCGTCCGGGTGGGTGAGGGCCACCAGCTCGGTCTCCCGGGCGAAGACCGGCCGGGGCAGGCCGCCTACCCACTCGGCCACGCCGAGGATCTGGCGCTCGGCCTCCTCCAGACGGGGCAGGAAAGCCTGCAGCTCGATCCGACGAGGGGCCTTGGAGAACCCGCCCACCACGGGGGAGACCGGGTGGATCTCCCGGCCGCCGATCGCCGCCATCAGATCGTTCCCCAGGCGCTTCAGCGCCAGGCCACGCTCCAGGGCGGCTCGCTCGCCGTTCGCCATGGCGATGGCGCTCTCGTAGCCGAGGAAGTCCGGGGCGGCCAGCAGGTGGACGTGCAGCATGTGGCTTTCGATCCACTCCGCCAGGTACAGGAGGCGGCGAAGCTCGCGCGTGCCGGGCGAGACGTGGACTCCGAAGAGCTCCTCCAGCCCGTGGATCGCGCTCATCTGGTAGGCGACCGGGCAGATCCCGCAGATGCGGGGCACGATGTCGGGCACCTCGGAGAAGTGGCGGCCGGCCAGGAAGGACTCGAAGAACCGGGGCGGCTCGTAGATCTCCAGGCGGAGGTCGTCGATGTGGTCGCCGTGGAGCTTCACGTGCAGCGCGCCCTCGCCCTCGACCCGGGCCAGGGAGGCCACCTCGACCACGCGGTTCGGCGTTCGCGATTCGCGGTGGGTCACGGCTGGCTCCCCGCGGGCGCGTGCCGGTCGGACAGGTCCCCGGCCGCGGCGACCAGGAGGTCCGGGGCCCATCCGTTGATGAACCGGAACCGGTCCGCCGCCTCGTTGCGGGATAGGCCGAGCCGCCGGAACTCCTCGGTCATGCTCTCGGTGTTGGGCGAGCGCGACGGGCCGAAGCAGCCGTAGCAGGCCCGCCCGAAGCCCGGGCACAGCGCGCCGCACCCGGTCCGGGTGACCGGTCCCAGGCAGGGCTCGCCTTTGGCCACCAGCACGCAGACGAACCCGCGTCGCTTGCATTCGTTGCACACGGTCGCGGTGGACAGACGCGGGACGACGCCCCGAAGCAGCGAGGTGAGGGCGCCCAGGAGCTGCCCGCGGTCGATGGGGCATCCCTGGAGCTCGAGGTCCACCCGGACGTGGGCCGAGACCGGCGTGGAAGTGTCCAGCGACCGGATGTACTCAGGGTTGGGGTAGACGGTGGCCACGTGGGAGCCGTCGCGCTTCCAGTTCCGAAGCGCCTGGATCCCGCCGGCCGTCGCGCAGGCCCCGATGGCGATCAGAACCTTCGATGCCGCCCGGATCTCCTTGATCTCTTCGACCTGCTGCGGCGTGGAGATCGAACCCTCGACCAGCGTGATGTCGTACGGGCCGGGCTCCTCGTGGCTGCGAGCCTCCCGGAAGTACACGATGTCGACCGCGCCGGCCAGCTGCAGCAGGGCCTCTTCGGCGTCCAGAAGCTGGAGCTGGCAGCCGTCGCAGGACG
>DHWS01000006.1:21296-21814 GCA_002413305.1 Actinobacteria bacterium UBA5176
GAGCTGGCAGCCGTCGCAGGACGAGAGCTTGAAGACCGCGATGCGGGGCTTCGTGGTAGGGGCGCTCACAGTTCGCTCACCTCCATCAGGTCACCGATCTCCTCGTAGGAGAAGACCGGGCCGTCGCAGCAGACGAAGGTGGGCCCGAGCTGGCAGTGGCCGCANNCGCACTGCATGTTGCGCTCCATCGACAGGTGGATCTTCGAAGGCGGGACCCACTGGTCCAGCAGGGCGCGGACCGCGAACCGCATCATGATCTCCGGGCCGCACACGAACGCCGTCATCTTGGCGGGGTCCATCTGCATCGGCTCGAACAGGGTGGTGACGACTCCGGCGTTGTACGGCCACGCGTCGTCGGGGACGTCGACGGTCAGGGCGACCTCTAGGCCGTGCGTCGACATCCAATGCATCCACGCATCGAGCTCGCGCCGGTACAGCATGTGCTCGGGGGCGCGGGCCCCGACCAGGATCATGACCCGTCCGAACTCGGACCGGCGGGCGAGCGTCTCGTAGATGAC
>DHWS01000006.1:21924-22398 GCA_002413305.1 Actinobacteria bacterium UBA5176
GTAGATGACCGATCGAAGCGGCGCAAGGCCGAGCCCACCGGCCACGATCAGGAGGTCGCCGCCCACCGCCCGGTCGACCGGCCACGGCCGCCCGAACGGCCCCCGGACGCCGACCTCATCGCCGGGAGCGAACCGTGGGAAGGCGTTCGTCACCCGGCCCACCGACCGGATCGTGTGGGCCAGGCGATCCGGCTTGCGGGGATCGGAGGAGATGGAGATCGGGACCTCGCCGGCCCCGAACACGTAGAGCATGTTGCACTGGCCAGGGCGGAACCGGAACTCCTGGCGGTCTCGCGGGTTGTTGAAGGCCAGCCAGTAGGTCCAGGTGTCGGGCGTCTCGCGGGCGATCCGCCGGATCGTGGCGATCCGCATGGGGCCCGCTTCGGTCAGGCGGACCGGCCCGTGATCCTGCTCGGAGGGCGCCCGCGTCATCACGGCGGTCATCGCACGGCCACCTCCTCGCGCTGGTCGGTG
>DHWS01000006.1:22603-40248 GCA_002413305.1 Actinobacteria bacterium UBA5176
CACCAGGTGATGCACCGGCCGCACCCGACGCAGCCCGACATCCCGAACTGGTCGTACCAGCCGGAGAACTTGTGGGTCAGCCACTGGCGGTAGCGGGACGAGCGGCTGGAGCGAACCTCGCCCCCGGCGATGTGGCTGAACTCCTCACTGAAGCAGCTGGCCCACTCCCGGGTCCGGGTGGCCGTCTGGCCTGCGATGTCGGAGGCGTCCACGACGTCGTGGCAGAAGCAGGTCGGGCAGGCGGCGGTGCAGTTCCCGCACACCAGGCAGATCTCCGCGATGGCCTCCCACTCGGGGTTCTCGCGATTGGAGACCAGGAGCTCGTGCAGGCCGTCGGCTTCGACCTGGCGGCCCATCTTCGTCGCCGCCTCCCGGACCAACCGTGCGCCCTCTCCGGCCTCGGCGTCGGTGGCCTCGCGCGAGCCGATGGACAGGAGGATCTCCCCGCCCTCCCACGATCCGCTCTCCACCAGGAACCCACCGTCGACCTCGGTGAGGGACAGGTCGAACCCCTCGCCGCAGTGAGGGCCGGCACCCATCGAGGCGCAGAAGCACGTCCCCCCGGGCTCCTCGCAATTGACGGCCACGATAAAGGCCCGGCTGCGTCGCTCGGTGTAGAAGGGGTCCTGGCTGAACACCCGGTCCTGGATCCGGATGGCGTTCAGGTCGCAGGCCCGCAGGCCGAGGAACGCGTAGCGGGGCGCGGGTTCGTCCGGAGCTGCAGCTCGCATGCGGCCGCCGTCGCGTTCGATCTGCAGGATCACCTCGCGGGAGGGGAACAGGAACCGCTTCGCGGAGTCTGGACCGTGCGCGAAGGCGAAGAACCGACGGTCGCCGGGGCGTTCGATCAGCCGATACCGCCCCGCTTCCTGTTCGACCCCGACGCCGCGCGGCAACTCGCCGGTGTTCTGGATGCGGTCGAGCACGATCGCGCCATCCCGAACGGTCGGCCCCACCAGGTCGAACCCGCGGGCCCGAAGCTCGGTCAGCAGGCCCTCGAAGCCCGCCTCGTCCAAGAACCGCATCGGCTCACCTCTCGATCGGATCACCCCAATCCTGGCCGAGGGGGTCCGCCGGCGATGGAGTCGAACAGCACCCCCGTTCAGGGGCCTTCGCCCTGAAGGAGACGACGGCCCGGCACCGTTACTGCTCGATCCGGTAGGGCTGCATCATGTCGTTCTCCTCGTGCTCCAGGATGTGGCAGTGCCAGATGTAGGTGCCCACGAATCGCTGTTCCCCGCCCACCGGGTCCCCGGTGAAGGGAGCCGTGAGGCCGGCGGCGGTACCGCCGAAGGGGACGAGGATGCGGGTGACCTGACCTGGGTAGGCGATGACCGTGTCCTTCCACCCGGTCTCGTTGGCGTCCGGCGGGATCGGCTTGCCCATGAGGAACGGAGCCGGGTCCGGCGGGGCAACGGCCCCGTCGCTGTTCTGGACCCCACTGCCCGCCGCGGACGGATCGCTGGGGAAGGCGAAGGGCAACGAGGGGTTGACCAGGGCAAGGTATCTCGAGGCGTTGATCTTCTGTCGGTTGAGCACCTGGAACTGGGTCAGATGCAGGTGGATGGGGTGGGCGTCCATGGTCGTGTTAACGATGGTCCACACCTCGACCGTGTCGAGCTTGGGGGTGGCGATGCCAGTGCTCCGCATCTGCCCGCCATCCATGAAGTTCAGGTTGTTGAGCAGCACCTCCACGGGGTCATCCGTGTCCGCGTCCAAGACCTCGTTGAGGAACTCGACCCTGCTCGTGGCGGCCGTGGCGGGGTCGGGGACCGGAACGATCGGATGGCCGGGTTGGCCTCGCAGAACCGTCGGCACATCGCCGGTGAACCCCGTGGCCGCCCCCACGGTGAACTGCATGATCGGCTTGAGGTTGTTCTGCCCCTTGGGGAATGGGGCGGCCGCGTTCTTGTACCACTGGAACTTGGCCCCTGCAGCGGCGCCCCGAAAGTCCACCAGCAGGTCCGCCCTCTGTCCCGGGGCGATCAGGAGCTGGCCGCCTGGAAGTGAGGAGATGGGGACCGGGGCGTTCAGGAGGCCACCTTCCGCCCCGATCTGGTAGACGGGGATGCGGCTCAGGTTCCCGGTCTTGGCATCGATCAGCCTGAGCCGGTAGAACCGGGCGTTCGAGCCGTTCACCACTCGGAACCGGTACATGCCCCGATCGACGTTCAGTTTCGGCCAGGCCTTGCCGTTGACCACCGCCACGTCGTTGAAGGACTCCGGGGTCCACTCCGGGTGATAGGCCGTTTCGGACGTGGGGTAGTACAGCGTGCCGTCGTCGTTGAACTGACGGTCCTGCAGGACCAACGGGATCTCGTAGGGATCCACCGGTGCCAGCACCGGCAGCCCCCCATCGGTGCCGATGTGGGTGAACCTGCCGTTGGCCGGCAAGCCGAGCGGGTTGCCCGGACGCCCCGTGTCCCACGTGTCGCGGACCAGGTAGATGCCAGCCAGGCCGGCCATCGGGTTGAAGCGGGTGTCGGCCAGGGCATGGTCGTGGTACCAGAGCTCGGTCGCCTCCTGGTCGTTCGGGTAGTCGTAGGTGTACGAACCGGTCCCGCCGGCGAAGTCGCCGGGGTCGACCCCCGCCGGGCGGAACGTGTCGAGGGGGCCGCCGTCGAAGGCCACCGGTGTATGCCCACCATGGAGGTGGGTTGCCGTGGCGGGGGCGCACTTATCCAGGTTCGATGTCCCCTCGATGGTCGCATCGAAATACGCGGCCAGAGGATGGATCACCCTCAACCCCAACCGCTGGCAGACGGCCGGTGCGGTTGGGTCGGACCCGGACTCGGACAGCTCGTTCGTCACCGTCATCGCGACCGGGTGGTCGCGTGCGGCCTCGATGGTCGGGCCCAGGTACACATCGCCGGGGACGGCCAGGCTGGATGGCCAGTACCCGAAGCTCGGCGTCGGCCCCAGCGGTTGTCCCGTGGCCAGCGTTCCGAATTGGTGGGTGCCGACGAGCTCGTCCAGACCGAACCCGCCGCCGGCTCTTGCGTCGATCTCCGGCGGGACCGGGAGCTGCTCGGTGAACATCTTCAGGGCCGGCGACTGCGGCTTTGGCTCCGGCGCTGCACGTGATGCTCCTTGCAGACCCAAGCCCAAGCTGACGATGAGCGTGACCGCGACCATCATCCCGAGACCCTGTTGGCGTGTCGCCTGTGTCGCCATAGCTGCTCCCCCCTCTGTCGGCTCACCCTGCCGTATCCGATCGGGGCCACCGACACCCTCTCGCTCGCCGCGCCCGCCCATGCAGCCACGGCCACTGCTGGCCCGTTGGGGGTGCTCCGCCTCCAAGCGGGTTCCTGGAACGTAGTAGGGCAACCTCCCTAAAGGTGGGGTCGAGCGGCCTACGACACGAGAGGACAGTGGCCCCTCGGTTTCCATCGAACGAATCGCATGGCACGAGCCGTTCGAGTCTCAGATACCAATCTCCGTGCGGGCGCGACCGTTAAGAGATGGGGTCCATGCGGCGGGAGGACGGGCGTCGGCATCGCGCCGCTTGCCCGGGACAATGACAGCACACTGGCATGAGGCAGTGACCTCTCCTCCCCGAACATGCGAAAGCGACAGCTTCCCTGGGTGTGGGCATCTCGGGAGCGCGCCGACTGGGAACCAGCCCCGTGCGCCTTCCGTCCAAAGAGTTGAAGGGGGACTATGTACCCATGAGAGTGGGGCGTGCCTCGCTGGCCGGGGCAGTCATGGTGCTCATCGTCGCTGCCGGCACTCCGATCCTGATCCACCACGTCCGCGGAGCGCGGTTCGAGACGACCGTGGCCCCCATCCGCTCCTTCGACGCGTGCGTCCGAGCGACGCAGCTGGAACTTCGCCAGGTAGGCGCCATGGCCAACTCCTCCGAGGAGTGTCAGACCGGCGCGCCGAGCATCTGGTTCAAGGTCACCGTGCGGAACACCGGGCACCGCGCCGCGTGGGTGAACACGTGCGACATCCAGACCCTCGACCGAAACGGTCATGCCACGCTCGGCGGGACGGTTCGAACGAGGTGGCTGAACTTCCCCGCCGGTCCTTACCTCGAACCTGGCGAGCAGGTCTTCTTCGTCTCCCCGATGTTCGACGACAAGGGCGGCTCGCTGCTGACCCCACCGCCTGGCATCACGTCCTTCGGGGTTTCCTGTCCCCCGATCGACTATCACGGCAACGTCCCCGCATGACCATGGAGCCTGTCTCCAGCACTTAACCTCTCAGGTGTCATTCCGGGACGCTGGCATGGTCTGCAGTGCTGGCCCTCGGGGTCGAGTATCGCCGCGGATCAGTGCGCTCTCAGTGGAGAGGCGCAACGCGCATGAGTGGTCAGTTGAGGCGGCTTTTTGCCCTGCGTCCGGCCACAGGCCGCGGTTTCACCGACCTACTCGACGGTGAACTGGAAGTGCATCCCTGCCGCGAAGTGGCCGGGTAGATTGCACATCGCCGTGTACGTCCCGGCGGGCAGTGTGGCCGTCAGCACCTTCGTTTCACCGGGCGCGATGTCGCCGATCTCCGGCCCGTTCGGTCCGCCGATGTGGTTCACCTCACTGACCCTACCGGGCGCATCCCCCGTGGTCCCGGCCGGGTCCCCGCTCACGATGACGAACTCGTGGTGGATGGTCCCCCCGTTGGTGACGACGAACACGATGACCCCCGCCTTGAAGTCCGAGGCGCTTGGGCGCAGATACATCTCTCCCTCCTCGACCGTGGCTGCGCGAACGGGCTGCGGCGCGGAGGAGGCGGGAGCTGCAACCGAGGGTGACGGGCCGGCCGAGGTCGGGGAGGGTGTCGGCACCGCCTGAGCATCGACCGCCGAACGGTCGATCATGTGATCCAGGAGCAGGGTCGACGCCACGACCACGAACGTGACGACCATCGTGAGCGCGATGGTCTTGAACAGAGTGTCCTGCGATGGGTTCGTCGATACCGTCACGGGCCCATCCTATCCGGGAACGAATGATTCTTGTGAGTCGGTCTCCGTCACCCCGTGCCGGCGACCAACGGGCTCTGATCGACCTAGGGGCTTTGACGAAGATGGTCCAGGCCATCGCGGCACACGCTGTTCCAGAACGCGGCGAAGCGTTCGCCAGCGTGCTGTCGACGGCGAGCTCGCCGGCGGTCGAACCAGACCTCGCCACCCCCAACCCGAACGCGAGTCGAAGAGGCGAGCTCCACCAGGCAGAAACCGACGACCGCGTTGTCGATCAGCTTCCCCCTGGCCGGCTGGCTTCTACGCTCGATTCGACCCCCTCACGGTCTACGACGGAGCTGGTCACGTCGTGGCCCGGGAGGGACAGCGCATCGGGTCGGGGGCGGGCTCGGATCGGCAGCAGGACTGCGCTGCATGTTCGGCCGCCCGGATCTGTTCTACGTCCAGAGTGGCATCCGGGTCATCGGGGCCACCGGATGGCAGTTGGTCCTTGGCCTGAGCATCGTCGGCCTCGTGCTTCTCCTACTCTCCGCGCTCCTTGTCCGCAGGAGGATGAGGCGTGGGACTTCCGCCAGGTTACATTCCGAAACGCTGGCATGACCTGAGGTGCTGTGCCTTCCAGCTGCTGGTTCAAGCTGACTGCGAGCCGCCGTTCGACCCGTCGCTACACTCTCGTTCGCCATGGAAGCGGCCATCCGGGCTCGTGGGTTGACCAAGCGGTTCGGCGCCAGAAGCGCCGTCGAGGACGTCACCTTCGACGTGCCGGTGGGAGAGGTGTTCGGCTTCCTCGGTCCCAACGGCGCAGGCAAGACCACAACGGTGCGGGTGCTGTCGACCCTCGTCCGACCCACAGCGGGCACCGCGGAGGTCGCCGGGATCCCCGTGTCGGAAGAGTCGGGCGCCGAGATCCGGAACCAGATCTCCGTCATGACCGAAACGCCTGGGCTCTACCTCCGGCTGACCGTCTTCGACAACCTCGAGTACTTCGCGGGTCTGTACGGCATCCCTCCGAGGGATGCCCGTGAGCGGATCCTGGCCGCGCTCGACGCGGTCGGCATGGCCGGGCGCCTCGGGGACCGGGCCGGCGCCCTCTCCAAGGGCCTCCGCCAGCGGGTCGCCCTGGCGAGAGCCCTCCTTCCCGACCCTCGGGTGCTCTTCCTCGACGAGCCGACCTCGGGCCTCGACCCGGTGGCGACGCGGGAGGTCCGGGAGCTGATCGACGGCTTGCGCGATCGGGGGGTCACCGTCTTCCTGACCACCCATCGGCTCGAGGAAGCCGAACGGCTCTGCGACCGTATCGCGATCCTGAACACGACGCTTCGGATCGTCGGTACACCGGCGGATCTGCGGCGCACGCTCTTCTCCCCGGCTCTGGAGGTCAGCACGGTGGCCCCGATCACGGACCCCGGCGAGCTGTTCGCCTCGGTCCGAGGCGTCGACGGATGGGACTCGACCGGAAGCGCTTCCTACCGTGTAAGCGTGCACCAACCCATGGCGGTGGCTCCGGACCTTGCCCGGGCGATCGTCGCATCGGGCGTGGGTCTGGTCCACCTGTCGGAGGCGACGCACTCCTTGGAGGACGTCTACCTCCAGCTCGTTCGCGATGATGTCGAGGCGGCCCGGTGAACGCCCGCGTCCGAGCGGTGCTCCGGAAGGAGCTGCGGGAGTTCCGGCGGAACAAGCTCGTGGTCGGCACGATGGCCGCGCTCCCGGTCATCTTCGTCGCCCTCCCGCTGACCAGCGTCCTGGCCGTGAAGGCCGGGACGCCGTTGCTAGCGATCAAAGGAGTGGTTGGGGGCGCGGGTCTCGGGCTCTTCCTGGTGCCGTTGCTGTTGCCCACGATCGTCGCCGGCTACGCGGTGGTGGGAGAGCGCGAACAGGGAACGCTCGAGCCGGTGCTCTCCACCCCGGTGCGTCGCGAGGAGCTCCTGATCGGCAAAGCCCTCGCCGCCATCGTTCCAACCGTCGCCATCGCCTACGCGCTGTTCACCTTGTTCGTGATCGTGGTGCGCCTCTTCGCCGTTCCGGAGGTCCTCACACTCGTGTGGCGGCCGGCACAGGTGGTGGCGATCGTGCTGTTCACGCCGCTTCTCGTCGCGTTCTCGATCTGGGTCGGGCTGGCGATCTCGGTGCGCTCGAGCGATGTGCGGGTGGCGCAGCAGCTCGCGACGCTGGCGGTGCTGCCGATGGCCGGCCTCCTCGCACTGTTCACGTTCCGGGTGGTCTCTCCGAACGTCATGACCGCCATCGTGGGGGCGGTCCTTCTGTTGGTGATCGACGTGGGCGCGTGGCGAGTCGTTTCAGGGCTGTTCGATCGGGAGCGGCTGCTGACCCGGTACGGCGGGCCCTGAGAGCGCCGGCCTACCCCACGAACCTGGTGGTGAAGTTCACCAGCGCCTGGATGTAGTTCGAGCGTTCGAACTCCGCGGGATCGGGAACCGCCAGCCGGCTCACACTCCCCTTTGCCTGTGAGACCGATTCGTAGCCGTGCTCCGCCAGCCACACCTCGACCCCCAAGAGCACCTCGCCAAGATAGCCGGGCCCCCGCTGGAGCAGCGCCGAGGTCATCATCACCACGTCCGCCCCGGCCAGGATCAGCTTCAGCGCGTCCTCCCACGTGTGCACGCCCGACGTGGCGGCCAGCGACGTGCCCGAAGGCACCTGCCCGCGGAGGATCGCGATCCACCGGAGCGGCCCGCCCGACTCCACCGACGTCGACAGGTGCAGCGACGGCACCACCTCGAGCGTCTCCAGGTCGATGTCCGGCTGGAGGAACCGGTTGAACAGGACCAGGCCGTCGGCGCCCGCTTCGACCAGCCGCACGGCCATGTTCGCGAAGGCGCTGAAGTACGGACCGACCTTCACCGCGACCGGCACGGACACGGCGGCCCGGACCTCCCGGACCAGGTCGAGGTACCGCTGCTCCACCGACCCACCTCGCACCGCCGCATCGGCCGCCACGTAGTAGACGTTCAGCTCGATAGCGTCCGCGCCGGCCTCGACCAGGGACCGCGCGTATCGAACCCACCCGCCGGGCGAGCTCCCGTTCAGCGAGGCGATCACGGGGATCGACAGGGCCTCCTTCGCCGCCTCCAGGTAGTCCAGGTACGAACGCGATCCCGTGTTGTAGTCCTCGAGCTCCGGGAAATAGTCGGATGCCTCGGGCTGGAACCACGACGACTCCTCGATGAGCTGGTGCAGGTCGAGCGCCTCGTGCACGATCTGCTCTTCGAACAGCGAGGGCAGCACGACCGCCGCCGCCCCCGCGTCCTCCAGGAGCCGCAGCGCGTCGAACCGGCCGGTCAGCGGGCCCGCCGAGGCGACCAGCGGCCCACCAAGCTCCATCCCCAGGTAGCGTGTCGACAGGTCGATCATCACGACTCCTCCCCCACGATGCCATCGACCCCGGCTCCCACGTCCGAGAGCTCGGGCAGCTCCGGCGCGGTCCGGTCGACCGCCGCGAGCTGCTCGTAGTACCTCCACCGCTCCACGACGTCCCGCTGCGATTCGGCCATCAGCGCCTCGTACCGTTCCGGCGCCGTGCGAGCCAGCATCGCGAACCGCGCCTCCTGCCTGGCGAACTCCTTCAGGGGCAGCGTCGGCGCCTTCGAGTCCAGGTGGAACGGGCGGCCCGCTGCGCCCGGGTCGAACCTGTACAGCGGCCAATACGCGCTCTTCACCGCGTCCTTCTGGTGGGTCATCGAGGTGGCCATGTCGATCCCGTGGGCGATGCAGGTCGAGTACGCGATGATCAGCGACGGCCCGGGCCACGCTTCGGCTTCGGCGAACGCCTTGATGGTCTGCATGTCGTTGCCGCCCATGGCCACCTGGGCCACGTACACGTTGCCGTAGGACATGGCGATCAGGCCGAGGTCCTTCTTGCCGGTGGGCTTGCCGCGGGCGGCGAACTTGGCCACCGCCCCGCGCGGGGTCGCCTTCGACGCCTGCCCACCGGTGTTCGAGTACACCTCGGTGTCCAGGACCAGGATGTTCACGTCCCGCCCGCTGGCCATGACGTGGTCCAGCCCGGCCGAGCCGATGTCGTACGCCCATCCATCGCCCCCGACGATCCACACGCTCTTCTTGACCAGCTCGTCCGAGAGATCCAGGAGCTCCCGGACCGCCCCTTCCAGCTCACCGTCGACGTGGGCCAGGCGATGCTCCAGCTCGGCGACCCGCTCTCGCTGGGCCTCCACGCCGGCCTCGGCCGACTGGTCGGCGTCGAGGATGGCTCCGGCGAACTCCTCCCCGACGGCCGGGGCGATCTGCTCCAGCAGCTGCCGGGCCCGGGCGGCTTGCCGGTCGGACGCCAGCCGCATGCCCAGGCCGAACTCCGCGTTGTCTTCGAAGAGCGAGTTCGCCCACGCCGGCCCCCGGCCTTCGGCGTTCGACGTCCACGGCGTGGTCGGAAGGTTGCCGCCGTAGATCGAGGAGCAACCGGTCGCGTTGGCCACCAGCAGCCGGTCGCCGAACAGCTGGGTCAGGAGCTTCAGGTACGGCGTCTCGCCGCAGCCCGCGCAGGCCCCGCTGTACTCGAACAGCGGGGTCCGGACCTGGGAGCCCTTGATCGTGTCCACCGGGATCGATCCGTGGGGAAGCTCGGGGATCGACTCGAAGAACGCCTCGTTGACCCGTTCGCGCTCCACGTGCTCGGCGATGGGTTCGAGGTTGATCGACTTGTGCTTGACCTCCGTCTTGCTCTTCGCCGGGCACACGTCCACGCAGATCCCGCAGCCCGTGCAGTCGTCGGGCGAGACCTGGATCGACAGCAGCATCCCGGGCAGGTCGCGGGAGCTGAACTCCTTCGTCGGGAACGTCGACGGCGCTCCGGCCACCGCGGAGGGTTCGAACACCTTCATCCGGATCGCCGCGTGGGGGCAGGTCAACGCGCACTTCCCGCAGTCGATGCAGATCGAGGGGTCCCAGATCGGGATCTCCTGGGCGATCCCCCGCTTCTCCCACCTCGCCGTCCCGATGGGGAACGTCCCGTCCACCGGGAGGGCTGAGACCGGGAGGAGATCGCCCTCGCCGGCGAGCATCCGCGCGGTGACCCGCTGCACGAAGTCCGGCGCCTCGGCGGGGACGGGGGGCAGCCGGTGCGACCCGTCCTCTTCGGCGGACGCCGGGACCTCGACCCGGTGCAGGTTCGCCAGCGAGAGGTCCACGGCCTCGAAGTTCCGCCGCACGACCTCCTCGCCACGCTTGGCGTACGTCTTCTCGATGGAGCGTTTGATGGCCGCGATCGCTTCCTCCTCGGGCAGCACGCCCGACAGCTTGAAGAAGCAGGGCTGCATGACCGTGTTGATCCGCGTGCCCAGCCCGGCGTCGTGGGCGACCTTGTAGGCGTCGATCACGTGGAAGTCCAGCCGCTTGTCGACGATCTGGCGGCGGACCTCGTCGGGGAGGTGCTTCCAGACGGTGTCGGGCCCGTACGGGCTGTTCAGCAGGAACGTCGCGCCCGGCTCGGCCACCTTCAGCACGTCCATGCGCTGCAGGAAGTTGAACTGGTGGCACGCCACGAACCCGGCTCGTTCGATCAGGTAGGTCGAACGGATCGGCTCGGGGCCGAACCGCAAGTGGCTGATGGTCACCGATCCGGCCTTCTTCGAGTCGATGACGAAGTACCCCTGGGAGAACAGGTCGGTGTCGGTGCCGATGATCCGGACCGAGTTCTTGTTCGCCCCCACGGTGCCGTCGCTGCCCAGCCCGTAGAACACGGCCCGAACGGTCCCCAGCGCTTCCGTGGAGAACGTGGGGTCGTGGTCGAGGCTGGTGTGTGTGACGTCGTCCACGATGCCCACGGTGAAGTGGTTGCGGGGCCGGGCCGGCGAACGCAGCTCGTCGAACACGACCTTGGCCATTGCCGGCGTGAACTCCTTCGACGACAAGCCGTACCGACCGCCGATCACGGTGGGAAGCTGGTCGCGCTCGGACTCCATCAGCGCGGTCACCACGTCCTGGTAGAGGGGCTCGCCGACCGCGCCCGGCTCCTTCGTCCGGTCGAGGACCGCCAGGGCCCGGACCGTCCCGGGGAGCGCCGCGATCAGCTCGTCGGACGGGAAGGGTCGGTACAGGCGCATGGTGACCATGCCCACCCGTTCGCCGGCCGCCACCAGGGCGTCGACCGTCTCGGCCGTGGCGCCCGCACCCGAGCCCATCAGCACGACCACCCGTTCGGCGTCCGGGGCCCCGTGGTAGTCGACCAGGTGGTACCGGCGGCCGACCCGGTCGCCGAGTGCGTCCATCATCGACTGCACGATGCCGGGCACGGCGGCGTAGAAGGGGTTCCCCGCCTCGCGCGCCTGGAAGAAGACGTCGGGGTTCTGGGCCGAGCCGCGCAGCACCGGCCGGTCCGGGGAAAGGCCGCGGGCCCGCAGAGCGCGGAGCTCGGACGGGTCGATGAGGGCCGCCAGGTCACCGTCGTCCAGCAGCTCGATCCGGTCGACCTCGTGGGAGGTCCGGAAGCCGTCGAAGAAGTGCAGGAAGGGGATCCGGCTCTTCAGCGTGGAAGCGTGAGCGACCAGGGCCAGGTCCTGGGCCTCCTGCACGCTGGAGGAGCACAACATGGCCCAGCCGGCAGACCGGACGGCCATGACGTCGCTGTGGTCGCCGAAGATCGACANNCCGAGACCGACCTCCTTGGCCACCCGGTGCGCGTCGATGACGAACAGCTTCAGGTCCTTGTCGATCAGCTGCTGCTGCACCTCGACCGGCAGCTGATCGAACACCTGGTCTGCTGGATACGGCGAGTTCAGCAGGAGCGTGCCGCCGGGCTTGGCCAGCTCAAGCACCTTCATCGTGCGCAGGAGCGAGAACTGGTGGACGCCGATCACGTCGGCCGACTCGATCAGATAGGTCGAGCGGATCTCATCGTCGCCGAATCTCAGGTGCGAGACGGTCACTCCACCGGACTTCTTCGAGTCGAGCACGAAGTAGCCCTGGACGAACTGGTCCGTGCCGTTCCCGATGATCTTGATCGAGTTCTTGTTCGCACCAACAGTGCCGTCGGAGCCCAGGCCGAAGAACACCGCAGTGACCGCTGTATGCGGCACGGCGAAGTCAGGGTCGGGGTCCAGCGAGAGGTGGGTGACGTCGTCCACGATGCCGACGGTGAAGCGGCGCTTCGGCTTGTCGCGATCGAGCTCGGCGAAGACCCCTGCCACCATCGGCGGCGTGAACTCCTTGCTCGACAGCCCGTAGCGGCCGCCGATGAGGGTCTGCACGGTGCGGCCCCCGTCGAACATGACGCTGTCCATCAGGGTGGTGGCCACGTCGAGGTGCAGCGGTTCGGCCGGCGCGCCCGGTTCCTTGCAGCGGTCGAGGACGGCGATGTGTTGCGCGGTGGCGGGGAGCGCGGCGAGGAAGGCCTCGACCGGGAACGGCCGGTACAGCCGCACGTTGAGGTAGCCGACCTTCTCACCGCGGGCGATGAGGGTGTCCACGGTCTCGCGCACCGCGCCCGCCCCTGAGCCCATGATCACGATGACCCGCTCCGCGTCCGGGGCGCCGTGGTAGTCGACGAGGTTGTACTGCCGTCCGGTGCGCTCGGCGAACTCGTTCATGGACTGTTGCACGATCCCGGGCACCGCGTCGTGGAACGGGTTGCTGGCCTCGCGGCCTTGGAAGAAGGCGTCGGGGTTCTGGGCGGTACCGCGAAGGGTCGGGGCGTCGGGGGTGAGCCCGCGCATCCGGTGCTCCAGCACCAGGTCGTCCGGAACCATGGCGCGCATGACGTCCTCGCCGACGACCCGGATCTTGTTGATCTCGTGCGAGGTGCGGAACCCGTCAAAGAAGTGCATGAACGGCACCCGCGAGTGCAGCGTGGCGGCGTGGGAGACCAGGGCGAAGTCCTGCGCCTCCTGGACGGACGAGGAGCAGAGCATCGCCCAGCCGGTCATCCGGGCGCTCATCACGTCGGAGTGGTCGCCGAAGATCGACAGGGCGTGGGTGGCGACGGTCCGGGCCGCGACGTGGATGACCGCCGGGGTCAGCTCGCCGGCGATCTTGAACATGTTGGGGAGCATCAGCAGGAGCCCCTGGGACGCGGTGAAGGTCACCCCGAGCGCCCCCCGTTGCACGGCGCCGTGCAAGACCCCTGCCGCGCCCGCCTCGGACTGCATCTCGATGACCTCGGGGACCGCCCCCCACAGGTTCGGCCGGCCCACCGCGCTCCATGCGTCGGCGAGCTCGCCCATCGCCGAAGCCGGGGTGATCGGATAGATGGCCACGACCTCGGACAGCTTGTGCGCGACGGCGGCGGCCGCCTCGTTCCCGTCAACGCAACCCCGCCGGCTCATCCAGCATCTCCTCCGATCGAACGTCCGTTCTTCAGGCCCGAGCGTAGGAACCTCGGGAGGCCCCCATCAGGGCCTGGTGGGACCCCGCCTTAGGGCCGTTCGGCCTTGCCTCGCGGGGATCAGGCAGCGAACCGGACCTCGATCACGCCGGGGACGCTCCGGGCCAGGAGCTCGGCCAGCCGCCGGCCGACCCGGTCGCGTGGCCCGTGGAGCGTGACCACGCCGCCGGCCACCTCCGCCCGGTACCGGCCGATCATCTCGATCTCCTCGCTCAGCAGGTCCGCCAGCTCGACGTGGATCTCCTCGTCCCTCCGGGAGAGCACGCGGAGCACATCCCGCCGGGCGACGATCCCGATGACCGTGCCGTCCCGAACGATCGGAATGGTCTTCAGACGGTGCTCGATCATCAGCCGGGCCACCTCCGCGACGTCGGCGTCCTCGCGCTCGGCCACCACGTCGCGGGTCATGACGTCGGCGGCCGTCCCCGGCAGGTGAAGGCGGTGCGTGACCACCGGGATGGCCTGAGCCCGGGGGTCGGGTTGGGTCTCCAGCGTCACCAGGTCGGCCTCGGACACGATGCCGATCAGGTGCTCCTCCTCGTCTACCACCGGCACCGCGCTGATCTCGTGTTCGACCAACGTCCTGGCGACCTCCTTGACCGGGGTCGTCGCCCGCACCGTGATCACCGGGCTGGTCATGACGTCTCTGGCTCGCATGGCAGTCCCCTCCCTCCGCCTCGAACGTACCCGCGGTCCTGGCCGAACGCAGGGGTCGAACGGGGTGAGCCCGAGGGGACTTCCGGCCGGTCGCCGAAGGCCCCGGCCGCGAAGGGCCCTCCGTCCCTATCCGGCCCCCCCTTCCGGCTGGGACGCTCGCTTCGACGCACACGCGCCGGAACCGGAGGGCCGTCACGGCCCGGAAGAGGTGAGGGAGATGTCGGATCGCAAGGTCAACCCGGGCGAGGCGATCGAGGGCGACCTGGGGATCCCGGCGGATATCGACCAGCAGTCGTTCGACCCGCCCGCCTTCGGGCCTTCGCGCGCGCTCAGTCCGACGAGGCCGGTCCCGGACCCCTCCGGGCCGCGAGGGAACCACACGCTCCGGGTCCGCCACGTCGAACGCGACCGGTTCCTGCTGGAGATCCGTGACCACGTGGTCCTGGTCGACCAACCGGTGGACGCGGGCGGCGACGATACCGGGCCGACCCCGACCGAGCTGTTCATCGGGAGCATCGCCGCGTGCACGGCCTTCTTCGCCGAACGCTTCCTGGTCCGGCACGGGATCACCAGGGACGAACTGACCGTGTCGGCGAGCTACGAGATGAGCGGCGGCGGCCCGGCCCGGGTCGCGGCCGTCGATCTTGACGTCCACCTGCCGCCCTCCTTCCCCCAGGAGCGCCGGCCCGCGCTGCTCGCGGTCCTGGAGCGGTGCACGGTGAAGAACTCGCTCCGCGAGGCGCCGGAGGTCCGGGTGGCCCTCCGGACCGCCTCGACGGCTGCGTGATCGTCAAGGGGAGGTGAGGAGGATGTTCGAGAAGATCCTGCTTGCGGTGGACGGTTCGGAACCCTCCAACCGCGCGGTCCGGGAGGCCGGCGAGCTGGCCCGGCGGACCGAAGCACAGGTCTATGTGCTCAACGTGAAGGAGTTCGACCGCGGCCGGGGCCTCGGCTACGAGCTGGAGAACTTCGACGAGGCGACCGAGATCGTCGACGCCGCGCTTCGGGAGCTGAAGGACGCGGGCGTGGACACCTTCGGCGAGGTGGAGCGGGCCCCGTACGGCCGGGCGGCCCGGGAGATCCTCACCCGGGCGGAGAGCGAGCACGCGGACCTCATCGTGATGGGGTCGCGGGGACTCTCCGACCTCGCCGGGCTCGTGCTGGGCAGCGTGACCCACAAGGTGCTCCACCTGGCCCAGGTCCCGGTGCTGGTCGTTCGCTGACCCAACGACCCACGGGCTTGGCAGAGGCCCGAACCGACGGAACGCCGGAGGGCTTTGCTACGCTCCGAACGCATGGCATCGGAGCTGGAACGCAGGGACATGCTGCTGGAGGCCGGGCTGGCTCTGTCCTCCGAGCTGTCGTTGTCCACCCTGCTCCAGCGGATCGTCGAGCTGGCGGCGAAGATCACCGGCGCCCGCTACGGCGCGCTGGGGGTCATCGGTTCCGGGGGTGACCTGATCGCCGAGTTCATCACCAGCGGCGTGTCCGACGAGCAGCGCCACTCGATCGGCCACCCCCCGGTCGGTAGGGGCATCCTTTGGGTGTTGATCCACGAGGCGCTGCCCCTGCGTCTCCGGGAGATCTCCGCGGATCCGCGGTCCGTCGGCTTCCCGCCGAACCACCCCGAGATGCACACGTTCCTCGGTTCGCCCGTCACCTCCCGCCATCGGGTGTTCGGCAACATCTACCTGACGGAGAAGGCCGGCGGCGCCGAATTCACCGCCGAGGACCAGCGGGCCCTCGAGATCCTCGCCGCCCAGGCTGGCGTGGCCATCGAGAACGCCCGGCTCTACGAGGAGTCCCATCAGCGGGAGCGGCGGCTGGAGTCCATCCGCGAGATCGGCACGGCGATCCTTTCGGGCGCCGAACCCGAGGAGGTACTGGAGCTGGTCGCCCGCCGGGCCATGGAGATGGTGGAGGCAGACACGGCCATCGTCGCCGTGGCGGACGAGGAACCGGGGAGGCTCGTGCTAACCGTGGCGGTCGGCGCCGCCGCGGAAGCGCTGGTCGGCATGTCCTTCCCAGCCGACCGGTCGATCTCCGGCGAGACGATCCGGACGGGCTCGCCGATCGTGCTGGCCGATGCCTCGAAGGACAGCCGTGCACATCGGCCCATGGTCGAGGGCGGCCAGATGGGGCCCGCCATGTGGGTTCCGCTCCACTCCAGGGGCGAGGCGTTCGGGACGCTGGCCGTGAGCAACGTGCAGGGCGGCCGCGCGTTCACCGCGGAGGACGTGGCACTGGTGGAGACGTTCGCCGGACAGGCCTCGGTGGCCCTCGAGTACGGGCGGGCCCAGCAGGAGCTGAAGAAGATGGCCGTGCTGGAGGACCGGGAGCGGATCGCGAAGGAGCTGCACGACGGCGTGATCCAGGCGCTGTTCGCCGTCGGGATGGGTCTGCAGGGGACGGCCCAGGTCAGCCGCGACCCGGAGATCGAACGGCGGATCGAGAACGCGGTCGAGGAGATGGACCGGGTCATCCGCGACCTCCGCAACTACATCTTCGGGCTCCGGCCCGGCATCCTCGCGGACCGGCAGCTCGACCAAGCCCTGCGCGGGCTGGCCGAGGACTTCGAACAGAAGTCCGGCGTGACCACGGTCGTCGACGTGGACCCGGGCGTCGCGGCCGAACTCGCCTCGGTCGCCGCCGACGTGATCCAACTCGTGCGCGAGGCCCTGTCGAACATCGGCCGGCACGCGATGGCCACGACCTGCCGCATCACCCTCCGGCGAACCGAGGGCGGAAGCCTTCTGGAGATCGACGACGACGGGGTCGGGTTCGACGTCGAGGAAGGCACCGGGCGGGGGTTCGGACTCGGAAACCTCCGGGCGCGCGCCGAGGCCCTCCACGGCGACCTGACGATCGAGAGCGTGGCCGGCGAGGGCACCACCGTCCGGGTCCGCCTGCCCGCCTGATGCCGACCGGCCCTCCGGGGTCCCGAAAGGTCCCGTCCGGAGCGGGTCGCAGGGCCGATGTCCCCACCCCGTTCGAGGACCGATGCTTGGGACGAGAGGAAAGGAGGGTGAGATGTCGAACACCGTCACCATCGAGGAGCCCCGCGCGGCGAAGTGGCTCTTCAACTCGTCCTATGCGGCATTCATCTGGCTGGTCCTGCGGGTGTGGATCGGCTACCAGTGGCTCCACGCCGGGTGGGAGAAGATCACCGGCACGGAGAGCGGATGGCACCTGGCGTTCGGGAGCGGCTCGTGGCTGCGCTCCTCGGCCGGGCTGAAGGGGTTCGCCGGCTACGCCCTGAGCAACGCCAAGGGGCCCCACGCGGCCGTCAACTACGGCTGGTACGCGGCCTTCCTGCGGTGGATCGAGCACTCCGGGGCCGGGGTCCTGGCACCGGTCATCGCCGTGGGGGAGTTCGCCATCGGCCTGGGCCTGATCCTGGGGATCTTCACCGGGGTGGCCGCGTTCAGCGCGGGGCTGCTCACCGTGTCCTTCGGCCTGGCCGGCTCGGCCGGGGTGAACCCCCTGTTCTTCGTGATCGAGGTCGGCCTGATCCTGGCCTGGCGCAACGCCGGGTACTGGGGCGGGGACCGGTTCGTCCTGCCCCTGGTGGGCACGCCCTGGAAGCCGGGCAGGCTGTTCGGTCCGAAGAAGGAACCGCAGCTCCAAGCGGTCGCCTGAGCGCACGCACCAGAACGACGTCACCTGGAAGGGGCCCTGCGGGGCCCCTTCCTCGTTGGGGTGGTGGAGGGGGGC
>DHWS01000003.1:0-10835 GCA_002413305.1 Actinobacteria bacterium UBA5176
CGCAAGACGTACAAGCTGTACATCGGTGGGGCGTTCCCGCGAAGCGAGTCCGGACGGAGCTACCCGGCGGTGGGGCCGGGTGGCGACATCCTGGCCCGGCCGGCGCGCGGGAGCCGGAAGGACCTTCGCGAGGCCGTCGTATCGGCCCGTGGGGCTTGGAAGGGCTGGGCCGGCGCCACGGCGTACAACCGCGGCCAGATCCTGTACCGCGTGGCCGAGCTGATGGAGGGCCGGCGTGAGCAGTTCGTCGCCGAGCTGATGCGGTCGGGCAGCGAGGAGGCCGAACGCGAGGTCGACGCGTCGATCGATCGGTGGGTCTGGTATGCGGGGTGGTCCGACAAGGTCCACCACGTCATGGGCACGGTGAACCCTGTGGCCGGTCCGTACTACAACTTCACGTTCCCAGAACCGACCGGCGTGGTGGGAGTGGTCGCGCCGGAGGAACCCGCGCTGCTCGGACTCGTCTCCCGGCTGGCCCCGGCCGTGGTCTCCGGCAACACGGTGGTGGTGCTGGCCAGTGAATCGAAGCCGCTGCCCGCGGTCACGCTGACCGAGGTCCTGGCCACGTCCGACGTGCCGGGTGGCGTGATCAACGTCCTGACCGGCTACAAGCGCGAGCTCGTCCCGTGGCTGGCCGGGCACATGGACGTGAACGCGATCGATCTGACCGGGGTGCCCGACGACCTGGGGGCCGAGGCCGAGGAAGCCGCAGCCGGGAACGTGAAGCGCACCGTGCGTGCGGCGAACGGGCCCGCGGAGTGGTTCGCGGATGCCGCGCAGAGCCCCTACGCCGTGACGGACTTCATGGAGATGAAGACGGTCTGGCATCCCATGGGCGCCTGAGCGGATCGCGGCTGCCCGGGCTTGCGCTGGCGGGACGGATGCATGAAGCTAGCGCGAGCCGAGGGGGTAGGGACCGTACGGCCCGGTCGGTTGCTGCGCCGGATCAACTGGCGCGGAGGGGATGAAGCGGCGGGACAAGGAGGTCGTATGAAGCGAGCAGTTCGGCTCGTGGCGGTTCTGGGTGTGCTGATGCTCCTGGCGGGAGCGTGCAGCAAGAAGACCCCGACATCTGGGGGAAGCTCAGGTACCAGCCCGGCGGCCAAGATCAAGATCGGCATGGTCTACGACCTGGCCGGCCGAGGCGACCATTCGTTCAACGATTCGGCGTATGCCGGGTTGCAGAAGGCACAGAAGGACTTCCCCAACATCCAGGTGAAGGACCTGACGCCCGTGGCCAGCGGCGCCAACCGTGAAGCCCTGATGCGCCTGCTGGCCCAGCAGGGGTACAAGCTCATCTGGGGCAACGGGTTCGCGTTCCAGGACGCTTGCGTGGCGGTGGCGAAAGACTACCCGAGCATCAAGTTCGCGTGCGAGGACACCTCCGCCCCCGACCTGACCGCGAGCTCGAACCTGGTGAACATCTCCTTCGCGGCCAACGAGGGCTCGTTCCTGGTCGGGGCCGCTGCGGCGATCAAGTCGAAGACCAACAAGATCGGGTTCATCGGGGGCGTCGACGTCCCGCTGATCCACTCGTTCCAGGCCGGATACATCGCCGGGGCCAAGCAGATCAACCCGAACATCTCTGTCGACGTGAAGTACCTCACCGCCCCGCCCGACTTCAGCGGGTTCAGCGACCCCGCGAAGGGCAAGGAGGCGGCGCTGGGGCTGTTCGGCGGCGGGGACGACGTCATCTACCACGCGGCAGGTGGCTCCGGCGGCGGGCTGTTCGCGGCCGCGGAGGAGTACTCGAAGGCGAACAACACGCACGTGTGGGCGATCGGGGTGGACTCGGACCAGTACCTGACGGCTCCCGCCGATCAGCAGCCCTACATCCTCACGTCCGCGCTGAAGCAGGTGGACGTGGCCGTCTACGACACCATCAAGGGCTTCTTGAACGGCCAGTTCCAGGGCGGCACGGCGACGTTCGACCTGAAGTCGGGCGGCGTTGGCTACGCCACCACCGGCGGGTTCATCGACGACATCAAGGACCTGTTGGAGCCCCTCAAGGCGAAGATCATCGACGGAACGATCACCGTCCCGAACGCGTAGGCCGGGGCGGCGAGTGTGAAGATGGGTCCGGGGATCAGGTTTCCCGGGCCCATCCTCGTTGAGGAGCGCTGATGTCCGACGCGGTTGCCGCCGTCGAGCTCGACGGCATCACGAAGCGGTTCCCGGGTGTCGTCGCCAACGACGCGGTGAAGCTTCGGGTCATGCCCGGCGAGGTGCACGCCGTCATCGGGGAGAACGGGGCCGGCAAGTCGACCCTCATGAAGATCCTGTACGGGATGCAGCGTCCCGATGAGGGCACCATCCGTGTCGGGGGCAAGGAGGTGCACTTCCGATCCCCGAAGGACGCCATCGCCGCCGGCATCGGGATGGTCCATCAGCACTTCATGCTGGCGGACAACCTGACCGTCCTGGAGAACGTGGTGCTCGGGTCGGAGCCGACGAAGGGCATCGTCATCGACGTGGCCAAAGCCGAGGGCAGGATCAAGGAGCTTTCGGGCACGTACGGCCTGCCCCTGGACCCCGACAGGCTGGTCGAGGACCTGGCCGTCGGCGAGCGCCAGCGGGTGGAGATCATCAAGGTGCTGTTCCGCGGCGCCCGCATCCTTATCCTCGACGAGCCGACCGCCGTGCTGGTCCCGCATGAGGTCGACGACCTCTTCAACCACCTCCGAGCGCTGAAGGAGGAGGGCGTCACCATCCTGTTCATCTCGCACAAGCTCGAAGAGGTGCTGGCCCTCGCCGACACGATCACCGTGATGCGCGGGGGGCGGACCGTCGCCACCGTGAAACCGGAGGGTGTGACGCGGGGGCAGCTGGCCGAGCTCATGGTGGGAAGCGAACTGCCCCGGCCCGAGACGCGGGAGTCCACCGTCACCAAGGACGTCATCCTCTCGGTCGAGGACGTCACCGTGAAGAGCTTCGACGGGCGCGTGCTGGTCGAGGGCGTGACGTTCTCCGTCCATCGCGGTGAGGTCGTCGGCATCGCGGGCGTCCAGGGGAACGGCCAGGGGGAACTGATCGAGGCAATCATGGGCCTTCTTCCCCTGGACCGGGGGCGAGTTCGGCTCGGCGAGCAGGAGATCTCCGCGTGGGGCACCCGGGAGCGCCGGGAGGCGGGGATCGGCTATGTCCCCGAAGACCGGACCGAGCAGGGGCTGCTCCTGCCCTCGCCCGTCTGGGAGAACGTCATGCTCGGCCACCAGACCAGCCGCCCGTTCAGCCACGGCCCCTGGGTCGACGCGGCCGGCGCTCGGCAGCGCGCGGAGGAGGTGGTCAAGGAGTTCGGGGTTCGCACTCCCGGAGTCGATGTCGCGGTCTACGCGCTGTCGGGCGGCAACCAGCAGAAGCTCATCGTGGGGAGGGAGATGATCGCGGGCCCGAAGGTTCTCATCGCCGCCCAGCCGACTCGAGGGATCGATGTCGGCGCGCAGGCGGCAGTGTGGGACCAGATCCGCCGCGCGCGGATCGAGGGCCTGGGTGTGGTGCTCATCTCCGCGGACCTCGAGGAGCTGATCGGGCTGTCGGATTCGCTGTGGGTGATCTTCCGGGGCCGGCTGGTGGCGAAGCTCGACCCGCAGACCGTGACTCCCGAGGAGCTCGGCGTGTACATGACCGGCGCCAAGCAGGAAGCGGCGGCCGGATGAGGCTCAGGCGGATCTTCATCGCGCTCCTGGCCCCCGTCTCGGCGCTCGTCCTCGCCGTCGCGATCTCCTCCGTCGCCGTCCTGCTGATCCATCGAAGTCCGTTCTTCGCGTTCAAGACGATGGCCCAGTTCGGGATCCGGACCGACTCACTCATCTTCACCGTCAACGAGGCCATCCCACTGTTCATCTCCGGCCTCGCCGTGGCCATCGGGTTCAAGATGAATCTGTTCAACATCGGCGTGGAGGGCCAGTACACGCTGGCAGCGCTCGTGGCGGCCTACGTCGGGGCGGTCACCCCGGTGCCCGGTCCCGTCCGGATCGCACTCATCCTGATCGTCGCCATGCTGATCGGGGCCGGCTGGTCCGGCGCCGCGGCGGTCTTGAAGGTGACCCGCGGCGTCCACGAGGTCATCTCCACGATCATGCTGAACTTCATCGCGTTCGGCATCTCTGCGTATCTGCTGCGGGTGTACCTCAAGCAGCCGAACCTGCCGGGCGACTTCGTGGTCAAGACGAAGCTGATCCCCCAGTCGGGTCAGATTCCCTCCCTGAACCCACTGCTCCGAGGTCTCGGCATCCATCCACCGCCCGGGTCGCAGCTGTACGGGTTCCTGCCACTCGCGCTGGTGATCGGCATCCTCTACTACCTGCTGGTGAACCGGACCCGGTTCGGCTACGACCTCCGGGCGACCGGTGTCAACCCGGGCGCGGCCAGCGCCAGCGGGGTGGACGCCAAGGCGATGATCATCAAGACCATGTTGATCTCGGGGGCCATCGCCGGCCTGGTCGGCATGCCGGACCTGTTCGGCCTCTACCACCGGTACACGATCGACTTCGTCTCCGGCCTGGGGTTCTCCGGGATCGCCGTCGCCCTGGTGGGCCGCAACAATCCGTTCGGGATCGCCTTCGCGGCGCTGCTGTTCGGCTTCCTCGACCGTTCGGCACAGATCCTGGATCTGTACAACATCCCGAAGGAGATCACGATCATCATGCGCGGCGTGATCATCCTCTCGGTCGTCATCGCCTACGAGCTGGTCAGGCGGTTCGTCCAGGCCCAGGAGGTGAGAGCCGCCGCCGAGCGGACGGCGAAGCTCGCCGAAGAGGCCGCACTGGAGCCCGCGTGAGCACGATTGCGGCAACTCCGCTGTCGGCCCCCGCGCCTTCGCCGGCAGCATCCGCGAAGCGGAACCGTCTCCGTGTCGCCTTCCTGGTCGGTGGACTGGTTCTCGTGGTGCTGTCCTTCGTCCGGTCGGTCACGGGAGCGAACGACCTCACGTCGAGCGGCACGTTCAGCGCGACCCTGCGCGTGTCCATGCCGCTGCTCCTCGCCGGTCTCGGGGGGCTCTACGCGGAGCGAGCCGGGGTGGTGAACATCGGCCTCGAGGGCATGATGATCATGGGGACGTGGTTCGGCGCGTGGGCCGGGTGGCACTTCGGGCCATGGCCGGGAGCTGCGGCAGGGCTGTTTGGCGGGGCGCTCGGAGGGCTGATCCATGCCGTGGCCACCGTCACGTTCGACGTCAACCACATCGTGTCGGGCGTGGCCATCAACATCCTGGCCGCCGGCGTGACCCGGTTCCTCTCCGTGGTGGCCTACACGAACGTGCCCGGGGCCGGGGTGACCCAGTCGCCCTCCGTGAGGGGCACCCTCCCCCGGATCGACCTGCCCGTACTCGCCGGGGGGAGGCTCTTCGGGTGGCGATCGCCGGACATGCTCGGGTGGTTCGAACACCGCCATTGGTTCTTCCTCTCCGATACCGCCGGGATGGGCAAGGGCTTCAGCAGCAACCTGTCGTGGCTGACGATCCTGGCCGTCCTGTTCGTGCCGCTGACCGCGTGGCTGCTGTGGCGAACCGCGTTCGGTCTCCGGCTGCGCTCCGTCGGCGAGCACCCGGTCGCGGCGGAGAGCCTGGGGGTGCCCGTCTACCGGATGAAGTACATCGCGGTCACGATCTCCGGTGCGCTGGCGGGCCTTGGAGGCGCCTTCCTGGTGCTGGAGGAGGCTGGCATCTACCGGGAGGGCCAGACGGCCGGCCGGGGATTCATCGCTCTGGCCGCGCTCATCTTCGGCAACTGGCGCCCCGGGGGCGTCACGATGGGGGCGGGGCTGTTCGGGTATGCGGACGCGCTCCAGCTACGCTCGGACCGGGCCATCCACGCCCTCCTGCTGTTCGTGGCCATCCTGCTGATCATGGGCGCGCTCTGGTTCATCTCCCGCCGCAAGTTCGTTCCCGGGACGGTGCTGGCCGCCATCTCCGCGGCCACGTTCATCTGGTTCTTCGCCTCGAAGACCGTGCCGAACGAGTTCATCACCATCACGCCCTACGTGGTGACGCTGTTGGTCCTGGCGATCGCGGCGCAGCGCTTACGACCGCCCGCCGCCGACGGGCGGCCGTATCGAAAGGGCCAGGAAGCCGACATCTGATCTCTGGCTCCGCTCAGGTGACCAGCGGGGTCAGCTCCGCGATCGCGCACGTGTTCTTCCACTGCTTGACGCGATCGGCCGGCGAACCGACCCGCGAACGCCGCCGGTCGGCCAACAGGCCTGCGGCCTGGTCCCATTCGGGCCCGTCGAGCAGCCGGACTGCGGCGCGGAATCGGTCCAGCGACGTGTCGCGGTACTTGCGGCGGGTGATGACGACCACCTCATTCGCGTCGGGCAGGCCGGGGATGCTTTGCTCGTTGAGGCTCGGCTCGTTCGACGACAGCACGTAGATCTTGCCGTTCCTGTACACGAACCACGCCGGGACCGTCACGTCCTTGCCCTTGTATTCGACCCCGATCCACGCCACGTCGGACTTCTTCAGGCCGTCCTCGAACTCCTTGGGGAAACGGTCGGGCGCGGCCTGCTGGACCACCTGGAACTCGGTCTGCCCGAGGACCTCGCCGTTCAGGAGGAAGGAGGCGATGTACATGCCGAGCTCATCGAAGACGGCGTCCTCGACCAGGTCATCGAGGCGGGTCAGATCCATCATGCCGACCATCCAGCGGACGCTGGGCCCGATCCGATGGGTGACCCTCCCCGACGGGGCGAGGAGTTGCACCTCCTCCGGCACGTAGCCGGTGGGGGCCTTGTAGTCCCGGATCACCGAGAACGGCAGCCCGCGGGCCGGCAACTGGAGGAGGAACACCAGCCCCTCGGCCATCTCGCCGTCCGCCGCGCGCTGCCGCGCGTCGAGGACGTTCGCGAAGATCAGCTCACCGGCCGGCACGGTCGGCAGGATATCGGAGTGGGCGCCGGGCCGTCAGGGCGCGAAGCCGGTCCTGCGATCAGGCCGAACGGGCCAGCCAGAGCTGGGGCTCTTCGAGCTCGGGCATCGAGGGCATGGCATCGGGCGACTCCCACATCCGGGCCAGGGTGGACTCGCCCGTGAGTTCCACCACCTTCGTGCAGAAGCCCCGGGCCAGCGCGTGGATCTCGGGCTTCATCTCCAGCCCGAGCAGACGCTCCACGGCCTGGTCGCCCGGGCGGCCCTCGCGGAACCGGAGGAGCGCCTCGTCGATCCGCGCGTGGGACGACAGCATGCGGGTGGCGAGGGTTTCGACGACGTGCTCGCCGTAGCCCTCGGCGGCCGCCAGGAACGACTGGACCCGTGCCACGCGGAGCCGCTGCTCGGTGGTGGTGGCTTCGCCGAACAGGTTCCCGACGCCCTCGAACGCCTGCGAGAGCGCGTCGGGATTGGAGAGGTCCAGGTCCTCGAGGCGCCGCTCCAACCCGGACAGGTCGAGCTCGGCGTTCTGCACGAGGTCGGTGACCAGCGAGATGAAGTGTGGCCTGGCCCACGCGCCGGCGAACTCGAACCGGTGGACGACCTCGTGGATCGCCACCCATTCCCGGAACTCGACCTCCGCCAGGCTCCAATCGCGCTCGAACCGGGTGATGTTCGGGACCACGAAGTACAGGGGCCCGCGCGGCCTGGGGACGGCTAGATCGTACTGGCCGAGCACCCGCTGGCCGAGGTACCCGAGCACGGTGCCCACTTGCGCGCCCATCAGCAGCGGCACCATGCGACCGAGGAGCGCCTGGATCAGCTCGCCGCCCTGGACGGCCTCCATGCCCGGCATGCTCGCCGGGTCGGGCGGCATCCCGAGCGCTCCGCCGCCCTGGGCCGAGGCGAGCATCGTGCCGAGGGTCGCGCCGATCGGGTCGAGGATCTCCCGGAGGTCCCGAATATTCGCCTCGACCCACTGGGCCCGCCGGTACGTCTCGACCCGGGTGATGTCGGACGGGGAGGGCATCCCGGTGAAATCGGCCACGGCCAGTTCCGCCACCCGCACTGCCTCGGTGAGCCGGGCAAGGTCCTGCGGCGACGGGGGCGGATCCTCCACACCCCACGAGGCCATGGCGATCCCCACCTGCCGGGCCAGTTCCCAGTTGACCGGTCCCGTGCCGGCCAGGAGGACCCGCTGGATCTCGCGGAAGAGGGGGACGTCGCCCATCACCTGGCCGAGGGGGACCTCGGGCGGCTCCTCGGGGATCTGGGGCAGGTCGCGTTCGTCGGCCATGCCCTTGCATTCTAGGGTGAGCCGTCCGAACCGCTCCATCGAACCATCCCCGGCGGGCTCGCCGATACTATTGGGCCATGCGAGAAGGACTTCTGGTCCGCCTGACCGCGGACCCCCTGGATCCGACGGAGGCGCTGGCCTTCGCGGCGGATCCCAGCGCCGGTGGGACGGTCCTGTTCAGCGGCACCGTCCGTGACCATTCGACCGCCGGCGAGGTCACGCGCCTGGAGTACGAGGCGTGGGACGAACGCGCCCTGCAGGGCTTGGAAGCGATCGGTGAGGAGCTCTTCGGATCGTGGCCCGTTCGGAAGGTAGCCATCCTGCATCGCGTCGGGCGGCTCGAGATCGGCGAGATCTCGGTGCTGGTGTGCTGCTCGGCGCCCCACCGGGCCGAGGCGTTCGAGGCGGCCCGGCACGGGATCGAACGCCTCAAGCGCGACGTGCCGATCTGGAAGAAGGAGTCGCTCGCGTCGGGGGAATCGGAGTGGGTGATGGGCTCGTGACCCGGGCGCGCGACCTAGCCGTCGACCTCGGGACGGCCAACACCCGCGTGGTTCGCCACGGGGACGGGATCGTGTACGACGAACCCACGGTGGTCGCGGTGAACACGCGGACGGGCGACGTCCTGGCGGTCGGGGGGAAGGCCCGAGCCCTCATGCAGGAGGCGCCGCCCCACGTGGCGGTCACCCGGCCGATGGAACGGGGCGTGATCACCGACTACGAGCTGGCTGAGCAGATGATCCGGCTGGTGTTTCGAACACTCGGCGTCAGCCGTCTGTTCAAGCCCCGGGTCCTGGTGTGCGTGCCGTCATCGCTGACCCCGGTCGAACGCCGTGCCGTCGAGGAGGCCGTCACGTCGGCGGGCGGGCGTTCGGTCTCGCTGGTGGACGAACCGCTCGCCGCGGCCATCGGGGCAGGGCTGCCTGTCCAGGACGCCCGCGGAAGCATGATCGTCGACATCGGCGGGAGCACGTCCGAGATGGCCATGGTGGCCCTCGGCGGGGTGGTCACCACCATGGCCATCCCGGTGGGCGGGTTCGACATGGACGAGGCCATCCAGCGGCACATCCGCAAGCGGTACGGGGTGGCGGTGGGAGACCGTGTGGCAGAGCGGGTGAAGATCGAACTGGGGTCGGCGTATCCGGCGGCGGATGCCCGGCCGATGGAGGTGCACGGCCGGGAGCTGGCCAGCGCCATGCCAACGACCGTGCTGGTCACGCCGGAGGAGGTTCGTGAGGTGCTCACCGCGACGGTGGAACACATCGCCCAGACCACGCGGGACTGCCTCTCCGAGAGCCCGCCGGAGCTCGCGCACGATGTCCTGGAGACGGGCCTGTTCCTGACCGGCGGGGGAGCTCTCCTCCGGGGCCTGGACATGCGGCTGGCCCAGGAGTGCGAAGTGCCGGTCCACCTGACGGAGCTGCCCATGGCCACGGTGGCGATCGGGGCGGGCCGCCTGCTCGACTACCTCCCCGCCTATCGCGGTTCCCAGATCCGCCCGGCCTCGGCGCATAGATGACCGGTCCCGACGGGCTTCCCCCGGCGCGCCCGGTCGAGGACGCGCCGGCAACGTACGGCCGGTCGTCCCGCCGGTGGTGGCGTCGGTCGGTCTTCCTGGTGCCTGTGGTCTTCCTACTGGCCGTGCCGGCGTTCATCCGCATCCCCTACTTCGTGGTCTCGCCGGGACCGGCCGAGAACGTCATCCCGCTGATCAGCGTGCGAGGGCAACAGACGTACCGGCCGAAGGGCGGCCTGCTGCTGACATCGGTCTATGAATCGACGGGCCGCGTCACGGTCTACCAGGCTCTGAAGGGATGGCTGGATCCCTCGGAAGCGGTGGTGCCCGAGCGCGACATCCTCGCCCCCGGCCAGACCGTCAAGCAGGGCGAGCTGGTGGCGAAGTCGCAGATGGACGAGAGCATCTACAACGCCGCACTGGTGGCGCTCACGAAGTACACGGGCTACCCGAAGAGCCACGGACCGGGCGTGTTCGTGGTGAGCGTGATCGCGGGCTACCCGGCCGACGGCAAGCTGGTCGCCGAGGACGTGATCCTGGCGGTGAACGAGCAGAGGGTGGACTCGCCCGAAGCGCTCGGGCAGGCGATCCAGGCGAACGGGGCCGGTACGCCTTTGGGACTCACCGTGCAGCGCATGGTCGAGGTGGACGGCACGCTGCAGCGGCGGACCAGCCGGGTGACGGTCACGCCGACGATCCCCAAGAATTCGAACCGGGCGCAGATCGGGGTGGAGGCCATCACGAACTTCCCGGTTCCCCTGTACATCAACAACGAGGGGATCGGAGGGCCATCGGCCGGGCTGATGTGGACCCTGGGGCTGATCGACTGGCTGACCCCCGGAGACCTGACCCGGGGCCGGCTCATCGCCGGGACGGGGACGATCCTGCCCGACGGGACGGTCGGGCCGATCGGTGGGATCCAGCAGAAGGTGGTCGGCGCCGAATACGCCCACGCGGTGGTGTTCTTCGCCCCGGTCAGCGAGGCGGCCGGCGCGAGGGCGGTGGCCCACGGCATCACGATCGTGCCGGTTCGAACCTACCTCGACGCGCTCCGCTATCTCCAGGGCCACACGTGACGTAGATCCGAAGCGGCCCCTGAACCGCGCGCCATCGGGTACGCTTGGCGCTTCCGAGGGAGGAGTGACGAAGGGTTGGCC
>DHWS01000003.1:11020-12918 GCA_002413305.1 Actinobacteria bacterium UBA5176
AGTGACGAAGGGTTGGCCAGTCGATTGAGAGCCCGGCGACGCTGGATCCTCGGTGCCGTCGCCGCGATCTTCGTCCTCTTGGTGCTGCTCTCGGCGCTGTCGGGCTTCTACGTCGACCTGCTGTGGTTCCGAGAGGTCCACTTCGCCGGCGTCTTCTGGAAGGTCATCTGGTCGAAGATCCTGCTCGGGGTCATCTTCGGCGTGCTGTTCTTCGTCCTGCTGCTGGCCAACCTGGTCATCGCCCGGAGGCTCACGCCGAAGTTCCGGCCGTTCTCGCCGGAGCAGGAGCTGATGGACCGGTACCGGGCCGCGTTCGAACCCTACGCCCGGTGGCTGATCCCGGGGATCGCCGCGGTGATCGCCATCTTCGTGGGGCTGGCGGCCAGCGCCCAGTGGCAGACGTTCTTGCTCTACCGGTCGGTGGGAAGCGTCAGCTTCCACACGCTCGACCCGGTCTTCCACCGGGACCCGGCCTTCTACATCTTCCGGCTTCCGTTCCTGAAGTTCGTCCAGGGGTGGTTCTTCTCCGCCCTGGTGGGGGTCCTGGTGATCGTCGGGGTGGCCCACTACCTGTCCGGCGGCATCCGCGTGCAGACGGCGGGGGAGAAGGTCACCCCGCAGGTCAAGGCGCACCTCTCGGTGCTGCTGGGGCTGATCGTCCTGGTCAAAGCGTGGGGTTACTACCTCGGCAAGTTCAACCTGCTGTACTCGCCGCGCGGGGTGGTGACCGGGGCGTCGTACACGGACATCCATGCCGAACTCCCCGCCTTGAAGCTGCTGGTGATCATCGCCATCATCTGCGCGGCCCTGTTCCTGGCGAACATCCGGCTCCGCGGCTGGATCCTGCCCGTCCTCGGCATCGGCCTGCTGATGCTGACCTCCATCGTGGCCGGCGCGATCGTCCCCGCCGTGGTGCAGAAGTTCAAGGTCTCGCCCCAGGAGTTCCAGAAGGAACAGCCCTACATCGCCTACAACATCTCGAACACGCGCCAAGCGTTCGGGTTGGACAAGGTGAAGCTGACCACGCAGTCGACCGTGGCCGACGCGGCAACGACCGCCCAGGTCCAGGCGAACGACCCGACCATCAGCAACATCCGGCTGTGGAGCCCGGACATCATCCGCCAGACCTTCGACAACCTGCAGCGGTTCCAGCAGTACTACGAGTTCTCCGACGTCGACGTCGACCGCTATCCCATCGACGGCGTCACCCACCTGGTCATGCTGTCGGCCCGCGAGGTCCGGCAGAGCCAGATCCCGGGCGGCGGCGCCACGTGGCAGAACGTGCACCTGTTCTACACGCACGGGTACGCCGCGGTGGCCAGCCCGGTGAACACGGTGACCTCGGAAGGGCTGCCGGTGTTCGTCCTCCAGGACATCCCGCCCGCGGCCCACCCCGGGATCACGCTCTCGGCCGACAAGGGCGCGCAGGTCTACTACCAGGAGAGGGCGGACGTCCCGTACGTGGTCGTGGACACGAAGATGCGCGAGCTGAACTACCCGACCTCAAGCGGCCAGACCCTCAACACGACCCGGTACCAGGGTGCGGGCGGGATCCCGATCGGCGGGTTCTTCCGGCGGTTGGTGTTCGCCTACCGGTACCGGGACTTCAACCTGCTGATCTCGGGCCTGATCGACAAGGACAGCCGGATCATGATCAACCGGGATATCCGGACCCGGATCTCGAAGGCCGCCCCGTTCCTCCTGTACGACCAGGACCCGTACGCCGCGATCGTCGGCGGGCGGCTCGTCTACGTGCAAGATGCGTACACCACCACCGATCTGTACCCGTACTCCCAGCGCGTGGATCTGGGGAACGCGACGAACGGCGACCTCCACGGCCAGATCAACTACATCCGAAACTCCGTGAAGGTCGTGGTCGACGCCTACGACGGGAGCCT
>DHWS01000003.1:13106-15304 GCA_002413305.1 Actinobacteria bacterium UBA5176
TTCTACGTGGTCGATCCGAAGGACCCGCTGATCCAGGTGTGGGAGCGGGCGTTCCCGACGCTGTTCGCCAAGTCGGCCCCGCCGCTCGAGCTGCAGCAGCACTTCCGCTACCCCGAGGACATGATGCTGGTCCAGTCGGCGCAGTTCGCGAACTACCACGTGACGGACCCGCAGACGTTCTACGGCAAGGAGAAGTTCTGGGCGCTCCCGAACGACCCCAACCCAACCGCTTCGCAGGGCGCCTTGCTGCGTCCCTACTACGTCCTGCTGAAACTCCCAGGCGACAGCCAGGAGCAGTTCGTCCTGTTCGAACCGTTCACCCCGTTCAACCGCCCGAACATGGTCGCGTACATGGCGGGACTCTCAGACCCCGGGAGGTATCCGGGGTTAGAGGCGGTGCAGTTCCCCGGGGGCCAGAACGTGGACGGACCGCAACAGGTCTTCTCCCGGATCAACCAGGACCCGACGTGGTCGCAGCAGCGCTCGCTGCTCGGGCAGGGAGGGTCGTCGGTGGCGTTCGGGAACCTGCTGGTCATCCCGGTCGACAATGCGTTCATCTACGTCCAGCCGGTGTTCGTGATCTCGACGCAGGCGAACGGCGCGATCCCCGAGCTGAAGCGGGTGCTGGTGGTGAACGGCAGCACCGTCGCGCTGGGCACGTCGTTGCAGGACGCCCTGGCTTCGGCCTTCGGGACGGGGTCCACCACCCAGCCACCGCCGACCGGCCAGCCGCCGCCATCCACCGACGTGGCGAAGCTCCTGCAGCAGGCGCTGCAGCACTTCCAGACGGCCGAGGCCGACCTCCGGGCTGGGAACCTGGCGGGGTACCAGACGGAGATCAACGCCGCGCAGGCGCTCATCGCGCAGGCGAACCAGCTGTCGGGCGGAGCGACACCCTCGCCCTCGCCGTCTCCGTCGTCATCTGGCTGACCTGCGTCGGGCTGCCGGGTCCGGTTTGGTGCATCGGCGGGGCGCTGGTAGCATCGGTCTGCGGGGTGGAGCAGTCCGGTAGCTCGCTGGGCTCATAACCCAGAGGTCACAGGTTCAAATCCTGTCCCCGCGACCGGATCTACCAGCACAAACGCAAGGGCCCGGGCGATCCGGGCCCTTCGCATTCCCCCAGAATTCCCCCAGGACGCGGCTCCCGGCGAGCAGCGCGGCCACGTGCTCGGCGGCCTCCGCCGCGGCCTCCTCCAGGACATGGGCGTAGCTGTTGGCCGTGGTGGCCACGTTGGAGTGGCCGAGCTGGTTGCTCACCACGTCCAGCCGGATCCGGGACTCCTGGAGTGCGACGTGCCGACCGTGACGACCTTCAGGCTCGCGTCGGGGTCGACGTTCGAAGACGCCAGCGACTTCGTCCCACTCAACCTTGGCGACCGGATCCCTACCAGGTCGGGACGAACATGGTGCCGATCTGCCCGGTGGTCTCCCCGAACGCTTTGTTCCAAGTATCGTGGGGGGGACCTCATGCATCCGACACGAAACTCGAGGAGAAGGAGAGACACATGGAAGCTCGGTTCGCAAGGCCGTTCGGCATCGCCCTGGTGTGCGCGTTCGGACTGATGCTCGCTGCGTGCAGCTCATCTCCGAGCGGCGGTACGACGTCCACCACGTCCACCCCGCCGGCCTCCCCCACTTCCCCGGCCAGCAGTCCTGCAGCGTCGGGCACCCCGGCGGCCTCCGGCGGGCTCTCGGGGAAGTGGTCGGGGCAGTACAGCGGCGCCTTTACGGGCACGTTCACCCTCACGTGGCAGCAGTCGGGGTCGAACCTGAGCGGGACGATCAACCTCTCGACCGATGGCAGCCCGAGCGTCCACGGCACCGTGCAGGGCGGCGCCATCCAATTCGGCACCGTCGGCTCGGCGGCGATCACGTACTCGGGCTCGGTCTCCGGGAACTCCATGTCTGGCACGTACCAGGTCGCCAATGGTGGCAGTGGCTCCTGGAGCGCCTCCAAGACCTCCTGAGAGGAAGCCGGACCTCCGGCGTGGTCTGATGGAGTGAAGCTTCCTAGAAGGAATCCCCGGGACTTCTGCCGCAACTTCTGCCGTCCGCCGCCTCCGGGACCCCTAATCGCCGTCCGTCCAGTCCTCGCCCGTCCAGCCGACACCCCCCCTGAGCAGGACGTTTGAGTACAGGAGCCAACTAGACGGACTGGCCAGCATGGCCGGGAACGGGCTCATAACCCAGAGGTCACA
>DHWS01000003.1:15425-26545 GCA_002413305.1 Actinobacteria bacterium UBA5176
GCGGGGTGGAGCAGTCCGGTAGCTCGCTGGGCTCATAACCCAGAGGTCACAGGTTCAAATCCTGTCCCCGCGACGAGCAGAAGCCGCAGGTCGAGAGACCTGCGGCTTCTCTCATGAGCGCACGAAGTCACTCCGATCCGGCTCAAACTGCAAACGGATGGCAAACGGAGCAAAGCAAGCGCGAGAGTCGGACGGGACGCGTTCCCAATCAGCCGGGCTCGGAACGGTCTGATCAAAGTAGGAGAGTGTGGCTAGCTCGGACTGTCGCGCCAGGAAGACTGAGCCATGCTCTCGGCTCCAGCCCCGAGTTCCGACCGCGTGTTTGGCTGTGATCGCCCCAAGCTCCCGATGGCCATCGCCAGCGGCGACGCGGGTGAGCTGCGTGGAGAGCCCGGGGGATCAGCGAGTCTCATCGAGTTCGAGCCGTTCAGCGCACAGCATGGCGTGACGCCGCGGGTCATCGTTGAGCCCCATGGAGGTCTTCCTTGCCGGAAGTCATGCGCATCACGGACCTGGAACCCGGCGCGGCGGGCAACAACCTGCGGGAGGCCGTGCACCTCGCGCGACGGGCCCTGACGTCGCGCCCGATAATTGGGCGATGGCGCGGGGTGTACGTCAACGTCCTGGGGAGCGAAGGTGCCGCGCGGGTCCGTGCCGCATACAGGGACGCGAAGTACGAACGCCTGGCGGATTGAAGACGGCGTTCAACCCCGAGAATCTGTCCCGCCTAAACCAGAACACCCCGCCGGAATCCTGAGTCGGGCGCCGTGACAGACGTCAGGAGAGAGCCGTTGTCCCGTCGACTCCTCGCCGGGTTGGTCTCCGAAGCGATCCCCGGGTTCTCCTTGCGTGCCGTTCGAGGTGTGCCGGCGGGGTCCTCGGCGCTCGCTCGCGAACTCATCGTGTCGTCGGCAACGGGCCAGCAACGCAGGCTCATCTTGCGTTGCTTTGCGGTGGAATGGCAGGGATCGCCACGGTCGAAGGTCGAGCGAGAGCGCCTTGCCCTCTTCACCCTCGCCGGGTCGGGTCTGCCGGTACCACGGGTCGTCTGGTCGGACCCCTTGGGCGCCTCTGCTCGGTCACCCAGCCATCTTGCAGACGCGCCTTCCCGGGCGGGTGTGGTGGCCACGGGCAGCGCGCCCTCCCGGGGCGAACGCGATGGGCCGGGTGCTGGCGGCGATCCATGCATCGCCCAAGCCGCCAGGGCTTCCAAGTGCCAGTGGGTGGGTGCGGTGGACCATCGGACACGAACGATCGCGGGACGGATGGCGCGATCACCCTCAGGCGCAGGCCATCGAAGAGGTGATCATGCCCGCTGTAGGCCGGGCGCTGCGGCGTCAGCATGTCCTTTGCCACGGCGACTTCAACGCGGGCAACGTGTTGTGGTCACGCTACGAGCTGAGCGGTGTGGTGGACTGGGAAACAGCCGAGAGCGCGCCGCCAGCGGCCGACGTCGGTGCCTGTCGGTTCGACCTGGCCGTGACGAGTGGTCCCGCAGCGGCCGAAGCGTTTCTGGAAGGGTACGGAAGGGACGACCGCGACCTGTGGTTCTGGGAGCTGCTGGCGGGGTTGAAGTTCATCAGCCTCTTCAGGGAGTGGCTACCGATCTGGCACCGGTTCGGCCTGCCCGACCTCGACGCGAGGACCGTGCGAAGGCGTATCCAGGTAGCGGTCGCCGACTCCCTTCGGCGAGCAGAGTGAGCCAGGAGGCGTCAGCAGACGACATAGAGGCTGCTTTGAGACTGCATATCACGGGCCCATTCGGGACCTCCTCATTCACGCACGGCGCGCGGCCGTGCGTGGGGGACGTGGGTCCGCAAACCTGGGTTCTGCTGGGGGGTTTTCGGCAGGAAGTCCTTGGGGTAGGGACTTCATGCCAAGCGTGAACTCGGCTGGACGCTTCGAGACCCAAGCTGGCGACAGGGCTTCGTCGAGGCGTACGGGCGAACCTATTCGGCGCCGTCGCGGGGTGGATGAGGAAGACGACTCCTAGAGGAGGCCTCGATGTTGAAGAACTCACCCTTCTACGCGGGCTTTGCCGTTGATGACCTGGAAAGGGCCAAGGCGTTCTACGGTGAGACGTTGGGGGTCTTCGAGGTGGCCGAGTGGGGCACTGACCTGCTGTCGCTTCGCGCCGCCAACGGCTACGCGATCTTGATCTATCGGAAGCCTGGTCACGCGCCGGCTGCGCACACGATCTTGAATTTCCCGGTCGACGACATCGAAGCTGCGGTGGACGAGCTCCGGAAGGCTGGTGTGGAGTTCGAGCAGTACGACTCGGGTCCCATCAAGACCGATGAAAGGAGCATCGCCACTCCCGGCCCCAAACAGGCGTGGTTCAAGGACCCTGCCGGCAACATCCTTTCGGTCATCCAGGAGTAGGGCCCCGAAATCTCGCGCGATCCAACACATCTCCGGGAGCGACCGCCCCCTTCGTCAAGCCGTGGGATGTTCGGCAGCTCGGGCACGGATCTCGCCTCCAGCTTCCAGTCTCTGAGCGGGCCTCCCATTGCCCTTGTCTTCTCCGCTGGCTTCGCCGGTCAGCTCCAGGATGGCGTCCGCGGCGGCACCGGGACCGTCCACCTTGGCGAAGGCGGCTTGCAGGCGGCGTGCGTTCTCACGATAGCGTGGGTCCGCCAGCATCTCCTGGGCACTCCGAGCAAGTGCCGAGGTGCCCGCGGCCTCCTGGGGAACGAGTCTCGCAGCCCCCTGGCGCTCGGCGAAGGCGACGTTTGCGTCCTGTTCGGGCTGCAGTGGGATGCCGATCAATGGAATGCCCGACGCGAGAGCGGCCTGAACGCTGCCCTGGCCTCCGGCCGTCACGGCGAGGTCGACCCTCGGCATGACTTCGTGGTTGGGCAGCACACCGGCGACGTGGACGTTCTCGTCCTCGAGATCGGTGAGGTCATGCACCGTCGCGGCGACGAGGATACGAACATGGAGCGGCCGGAGGGCGCCCACCGCCGCACGCACGAGTTCCGGTGGGCTCGAGGTGATCGCCACATAGACGATGGGACCTGGCCCCGCGAGGAAGCGCTCCACGCGCTCAGGCACTGGCACCGAAAGCTTGGCGTACAGCGGGCCGGTGTAGCGGAGGCGCGCGCCCGGCCGGTAGCGATCCGGGTGGCGCGGGGTCCAGGAGTCGATCCCTTCGCGGGAGATCCCCAGCACCTCGGGGACGTCGGTGACCAACGAGAGATCGCCGAGCATCAGGGCCGGGAAGCTCGGCACCCCGGGCACGCCGAGTTCATCGGCGACGCGGTTGAAGCCACCGGTGTAGATGCTGAGTCGGTCCGCGCCTGCGTTGAACATGCGCCGGCGCACCGGTTGGGGAAGCCATCGCTCAAGCGGCATGCCGACAGGGCCGCTCGGCGCGGGCAGGAGGCCACGCTCGAACACCGGCGGCAGCATCGATCCTGCGTGCTCGGTAACGAGGGGGATGCCGACGACCCGGGTCGAGAGCAACGCGGTGAGCGTCCAACCGGTGACCGCAACGCGAACGGCGTGCTCGCGGAAGTAGACGGCCTCCGCCTCAACGTAAGCCCGGATCTCGTCGTCGCTCCACATGCTCTGGTCGGGTGGGCCGATGCCGGGGATCGATCGGACGAACGCTTCACACCGGGCACGGTTCCACCCCGCGCCGATCACGTCGTACGGAACCCCCGCGTCGGTCAGCACCCGCTCGTGGGTGCCGCCGTGGGTGACCACGCAGACCCGGGCCCCTCGGGCCACGAGCGCCCGGTAGATCTCGAGCATGCGCGAGGTCTCGGACAGGAAGCAGCAGTTCGGCATCAGGCAGATCACGATGGCGCCTCCTCCTGCATGAAGGTAATATATTCCCTATGTCAAGACCAGCCGGCACCGAAGCCTTCGGTCTGGGCGAAGACGAGGCGGCCGCGCTCGGCGCGGACGGCGCCACCCGCATCCGGACATTCCGGCTCATCGTGGTGTTGGCCCAGGAGCTGCGCACGCTCATGGATCAGCTGCTCCGTCCGGACGGCCTGACCACCCAGCAGGCGGCCCTGATCAGCGTGGTGGAGGCCATGGGCCGGCCCTCACTCTCAGCGGCCGCCGCCGCCCTCGGTACCACCCATCAGAACGCCAAGCAGCTGGCCTCGGCTCTCCAACGCAAGGGGTTCATCCGCCTCGCTCGCGATCGGCAGGACGGTCGTATTCGTCGTCTCCTCACGACGCCGAAGAGCCGCAGCTACTGGCGAGAGCGCTCCGGATCGGATCAGCGGCGTGTCCTCGAATGGTTCTCCACTCTTACGGAGGAGGACGCCCGAGCCCTCTTTCAGCTCCTGCTTCGTCTCAAGGCGAGCGTCCACGAAGCCGTGGTGGGGCGAGAAGACACAGCAGCGGAGTGAGTCACATCACGCCGAACCCGCGAACGCTCATTGGCCCGCGAAGGTTGGGGGTTCTACCAGCAGACGTACGACAACCCGTTGTCTCAAGAGATGAGGCCAACACCCCATGACCGCCGAGACGATCGCGTGTACCTTCCCCTCGTAGCCTTCGAGTGGGGTGGTCATGGGACTGTACGGGGAGCGGATCCTCCCGCGGATCGTTGACGTCGCCTGCGGATCGAAGAACGTCGAACCGCTGCGCAGCCGGGTCTGCGAGGGCCTGACTGGAGGGGTCGTCGAGATCGGCTTCGGCTCGGGGCTGAACGTCCCCTTCTACCCGCCAACCGTTAACCGGGTTGCCGCGGTCGAGCCCTCCGACGTCGCCTGGAGGCTCGCCGACAAGCGCCTGAGGGCGACGACCGTTCCGGTGGAGCGGGCAGGCCTGGACGGCCAGTCGTTGCCCTTCGCAGAGGACAGCTTCGACGCTGCGTTGTCCTGCTGGACGCTCTGCACGATCCCCGACGTCGCCGCGGCACTGGGAGAGGTGCGTCGTGTCCTCAGGCCCGGGGGGAAGCTGCACTTCGTCGAGCACGGACTGGCCCCGGACGAGCGCGTGCGTCGCTGGCAGCGACGCTTGGATCCGTTGGAGAAGCGGCTTTTCGGCGGGTGCCACCTCACCCGGCCGATCGTCGATCTCCTGACCACCGCGGGCTTCGTGATCGCCGACCTCGACGTCTTCTACGAGAAGGGCGCCCCGAAGTTCGCGGGCGCCGATTCCCTCGGGACCGCCCTGTCTCCGTAGGGATCCCGAGTCCGCCGACCAGCACGGCAATCCATCTCCCGGTTTGCTTGCTGGCACGTGGGTTGACGATGGTCCCGAAGATGAAGGGCTAGGCGTGCCGCCCGTCGAGCCGGATCGTCCACGGGTCGATCGTGTCGATCCGGAGATGCGTTTCGCTCCAGGGATCACGGGCGAACGTGGCCCGCACGGCGTCCTCCGACGCGGCCTCGACCACGTGTGCCACGCGGTGTTCGTCGGCGAGGGGCCCGCCCAGGATTACGAAGCCCTCGTCCACGAGCCCGTCCATGAATGACGCGTGCGCGGCCCAGCCTGACTGCTCCTCCAGTGGCAGCGACCGGTCCCACTGAGGACCGGAACGGAGAACCACGACGAGGAACATCGCCATGTTCGAACTCTACCCTCCACGAGGCGCGAGCCGCCTCGAAGGAGCTCCGGGCCTGGCGCGCCGCTACTATCGGCCGGCAGTGGAGCCGATCGACGGAGAGCCGGTCCCATCCGGCACGCGGCGAGCCCGGACCAGCGCGGTGGTGCGAGGGCTTGCGGTGGACATCACGCCGCTTCGGGTCTCGCGCGACTTCCGCCTGCTGTGGACGGGCGAGCTGGTCTCGATGGTCGGCCGCCAGATCACGATCGTCGCCCTCCCGTTCCAGGTCTTCCTACTCACGAAGTCGTCGTTCGCCGTCGGCGCCATCGGTCTGGTGGCGATCGTGCCTCTCATCGTGGCGTCGATCTGGGCCGGGCCCATCATCGACCGCCTCGACCGCCGCAAGCTCATCGTCGGCACGGAGATCGGCCTCGGGATGACCAGCGGGCTGCTCGCGCTTGGGGCGTTCATGCACACCGGCTCGCTCGCGTACCTGTACCTGATCGCCGCGCTCCAGGCGGCCCTGTCCGGTGTGAACAGCCCTGCCCGCTCGGCCGCCGTCCCCAACCTGATCCCGGCCGAACACCTCCCTTCGGCTTTCGCGCTGAACCAGGTGATGTTCACCACGTCGATCATCGCGGGGCCCGCGTTGGGCGGTGTGATCATCGCCAAGGTCGGGCTGCCGTGGGCTTACTCGACCGACGCCCTGACGTTCCTGATGTCGATCTCCGCGGCCTTCCTGCTTCGGCCGCTCCCGCCCCAGCGGGCCGAGGGAGAGGGCGAACCGAGGGGGTGGCGGGCCATCCGGGAGGGCTTCGCCTACGTGCGTCCCCGTCCCGTCCTGGTCTCCACCTTCGTGATCGACCTCGATGCGATGATCTTCGGGATGCCCCGGGCGGTCTTCCCGGTCCTGGCGCTGGTCATCCTCAAGGTCGGGCCGACCGGGCTCGGACTGATGAACGCGGCGCCCGGCGTCGGGGCGCTGATCGGCGCGCTGACCGCCGGCTGGGTCCCGGCGGTTCGACGACAAGGGCTGGCCGTGCTGGTCTCGGTAACGGTGTGGGGGGCGGCGATCGTGGCGTTCGGGCTCACGATGCGCACGTTCTACCTGGGCCTGTCCTTCCTGGCGGTGGCGGGGTGGGCCGACGTCATCAGCGCGGTGTTCCGCCAGACCATCCTCCAGCTCGCCGTGCCCGACCGGCTCCGGGGGCGGATCTCCGGGATCCACATCATGGTGGTCACCGGCGGTCCCAGGCTGGGCGACGCCGAGGCCGGCGCGGTGGCCTCGCTGGTCTCGCCGTGGTTCTCCGTGGTATCCGGGGGCGCTCTGTGCGTCGTGGGCGTGGCGGTGATCGCGATGTTCCTTCCCCAGCTCGGACGGTATCGCGCCGGCCAGGACCTGTAGGCCCTTCCGGCGCCCCGCGATCCTCGGCTAGAATCCGCCCGACGCACGAGGCTCGTACCGACGGGCCCTGGAGAAGGAGCGAGCGGTGGCCAAGAGAAGCGATGCGGTCGAACTGCTGTCCCAGGTACCTCTGTTCTCGGAGCTCACCAACAAGGAGCTCGCCGCCATCGCCAGGGCGACGAAGGAAGTCCACCACAAGCCGGGTAGGGTCCTGGCGAAGGAAGGGGATTCCGGCATCGGTTTCTTCCTGATCGTGGATGGCACGGCGAAGGTCACCGTGAACGGCAGGACGCGTGCGAAGTTGACCGCCGGGGACTTCTTCGGCGAGATCTCGCTGCTCGACGGCGGGCCACGGACGGCCACCGTCACGGCCGAGACGCCCATGACGCTTCTCGGCCTGACCCAGTGGGTGTTCAAGCGGCTGGTCGAACAGAACCCGGCCATCGCCACGAAGGTCTTGCGGGTGATGGCTCAGCGGCTCCGTGCCACCCCTACCGGCCTGACGCAGTAGCCGCGCCGCCCGGTCCCGTTCCGCGGCCACGTTGTAGCCTCGCGTCTCGTGAACCTCGGCGTCGTGGTCGGCGGCGACCTTCGTCGTTTGGCCGAACGGGCTCGTGAGATCGAATCGGCCGGTTTCGAGAGCGTGTGGGTCGCCGAGACCGCCCGTTCGGCCTTCGTCCAGGCGGCGGTGGCGTGCGCGGCCACTCGCGGATCACCGTCGGGACCGACATCGCGGTGGCGTTCCCGCGCAGTCCCACACTCACGGCGATGAGCGCCCGCGATCTGGCCGAGCTCTCCGGCGGGCGGTTCGTCCTCGGCCTGGGCACCCAGGTGAAGCGGGTAAACGAGCAGCGGTTCGGCGTGCCGTTCGAACACCCCGCCCCAAAGATCGCCGAGGCCGTCGAGGTCGTCCGCGAGATCCTGGCCACGTTCGATGGCGCGCCGATCGACCACCGGGGCCGCTTCTACACGATCACCATGCCGCCCTTCCCGGGCGCCGGCCCGGCCCCGGCGCCCGTCCCCATCTACCTGGCCGCCGTGAACGAGCTGATGGCCGAGGCGGCCGGCCGGGTCGCCGACGGAGTGCTCGGCCACCCCATGACCAGCTCGCGATGGGTGCGGGAGGTGCTCCGGCCGGCCGTCGAACGGGGCGCTGCTTCGGTGGGCCGCGATCCAAGGGGTGTGAACGTTTCGACCGGCGTGATCCTGCAGATCTCAGACGACGTGGAGGAGGCCCGGCGGGAAGCCGCGCTGCAGCTCGGTTTCTACGCGACGACCCGCACCTACCGGCCCGTGCTGGAGCTCCACGGGTTCGAGGACCGGCTGGAGCAGCTTCGGAATGCGTTCGTGCAGCAGGACCACGCGGCGATGGTCGACGTGGCCCTGCCCATGGTGGACACGCTGGCCATCGCGGGGACGGCGGCGCAGTGCCGGGAGCGGATCGTGGAGTACGAAGGTGTCGCCGACCGGGTCATCCTGGGTGGCGCGTGGGTCGGGCCGGCCGAGAGCCGCCTGGCGGCGAATCACCGCGCCATCGTGGAGACGTTCGGGGCCGTCGGCGGAGACCCGATGAGAGTGGGGCGTTCGGGATGAGCCGCCCGATCGATCCGGTCACCCTTCGCCGCGTGATGTCGCGCTTCGCCACCGGCGTGGCCGTGGTGGGCACGCCGCACGTCGACGGCGGGGTGTGCGGGCTGACGGTGAACGCGTTCGCCTCGCTCTCGCTCTCGCCGCCGCTCGCCCTGGTCTGCCTGGACCGGGGGTCGAACACGTACGGCTGCATCCAGGCGAGCGGGCTGTTCACGGCGAGCTTCCTGGCCGACGATCAGCACGACCTCTCCGTGCGGTTCGCGGAGAAGCGTGAGGACAAGTTCGAGGGGATCCCCTACCGGCTCGGGGAGAACGGGGCGCCGATCGTGGAGGGTGCGGTCGGCTGGGTCGAATGCGAGGTCGACCGCCACTACCCGGGCGGCGATCACGACATCTTCCTGGCCCGGGTGGTGCGGGGCGGGTGGAGGGACGACGGGGTGCCGCTGGTCTTCTTCCGGGGCGGGTACACCACGGTGGCGAGCCCGGTGCATGACGAAGAGGCCCCGGCTCGCTGATGGCGTGGCTGGAGCGGCCGGACGGTTGCCGGTTGTACTACGAGCTCCACGGCCCGTCCGGCGCGACGCCCCTGGTGCTGCTCGAGGGGATGGGTGGCGACGTCCCGGGGTGGCGAAGGAACATCCCGGCGCTGTCCGCGGAGCATCGTGTGGTGGCGTTCGACTTCCGGGGGAACGGGCGGTCCGATATGCCGGACGAACCGGTGACCATGGCCACCTTCGTCGATGACACCGTGGCGCTCCTGGACGAGCTGGGATTCGAGAGGGCGCACGCCTACGGCATGTCGTTCGGCGGCATGGCCGGGCTGGAGCTGGCGCTGACCCATCCGGCGCGGGTCCGGTCGCTGGTGCTCGCGGCGACGCACGCCGGGCAGTCGCACAGGGCGTCTCTCCCGGAGGGTGCCCACGTGCCGAAGGACAGGCCGTTCCTCGCGCTGTACTCGGCGGGGTTCGCCCGCGACCATCCCGACCGGATCGCGGAGGACATCGTGACCGGCAGCCGGAACCGGCAGCCCGCGCATACCCGGCGGAGGCAGTGGGAGACGGTACAGGCGTGGGACGCGTGGGAGCGGCTGGGGTCCGTCGCCTGCCCGGTGCTGGTCCTGCACGGCACTGAGGACCGGCTGGTCGCCCCGGAGAACGCCCGCATGCTGGCCGAACGCATCCCCGGCGCGCAGCTGGTGCTGCTGGAGGGTGCGGGGCACGTCTACCACGCCGAGCAGCCGGAGGCGGCGGATGAGGCGGTGCTGGTCTTCCTCCGGCGCGTCGACGGACGTTCGCCGTGATCCCAGAAGAGGTGCGGCGGCTGGTGGCGTTCCGCGAGGAGGCCCGCCGGCGGCGCGACTTCGCCAGGGCCGATGGGTTCCGGGAGCGGATCCGCGCGGCCGGGTTCGACGTGACGGACACCCCGCAGGGTCCATCGGTGATCGCATCGACTCCGCCCGAAACGCTTGCCCCCCATATGTTCCGAACCGCCGGTGAGGTCGAGAGCCTCCTCGAACTCCCTCCCACGGTGGATGCCAGCGTCCAGTGGGTCGTCCAGGGCTGGCCGGAGGACGTGGTTCGCGGCATCTCGTCGTTCGGCGCCCACGCCGGTCCCGCCACGGTGGGCCACGTGGTGGTCGAGGCGGCCGGCCTCCCGGACTTCGATTGGCCGGAGGACGTCGACGTCATCCACGTGGACCCCGCGGCGGGGTGGGCCGTAGCGCGCAACACCGGGCTCCGCCGAACGGCGGGCCGGATGGTGCTCCTGGTGGACGGCTCCGTCGAACCGACGGACGACGTCGTCGCCCCGCTCGCGGAGGCGCTGGCGGATCCGTCCGTGGGCGTGACCGGACCGTTCGGCATCGTCACGTCCGATCTTCACGAGTTCCGGGAGTCCGCCGGTCCCGCCGTGGACGCCGTGGAGGGCTATCTGATGGCCTTCCGGCGGGAGCTTCTCACCGCCCAAGCCGTGCGCTTCGACGAGAAGTTCCGGTACTACCGGACGGCCGACATCGAGTTCAGCTTCCAGGTGAAGGCGCTCGGCCTGCGGGCGACGGTGACCCCGGTGTCCGTCACCCGGCACGAGCACCGGATGTGGGCGGCCACGCCGGCGGATCGTCGTGACCAGCTTTCGAAGCGGAACTTCTACCGGTTCCTGGACCGGTGGCGTGGGCGAACCGACTTGTTGGTCGAGCGGCGGCCCCAGGACGAGGGAAACTGACGCCCGCGAACGGGCGAGACGCTAGACGTCCGGGCGGGAGGGGATGTCCTGGCTCATGGCGGGCTCTCCCCGGGGCGACGCGAGGATGTCCGGACCCGAGGGGATCCCTTCGGTCTTCTTCTGCCCGTTCGCGTTCTCCAGCTGCCGCTGCGCGGTCTCGGCGACGAGCTGGTCCTTCGAGGGGATCTCCTCCTCGCCGCTGGCGTACCGCCGGAGCTGGTCGCCGTCCATGACCTCGCGCTCGATCAACACGTTCGAGAGCTTCCGCAGGAGGTCTTTCTCCGCGGTCAGGATGGCGGTCGCCGCCACGTGCGCCTCGTTGATGAGGCGCGTGACCTCCTGGTCGATCAGCCGGGCGGTGTCCTCGGACATCTCGGGCCGCTCGCCCGGGAA
>DHWS01000003.1:26749-27165 GCA_002413305.1 Actinobacteria bacterium UBA5176
GCCACCATGGCCCGGGCGATGTCGGTGGCCTGCTCCAAGTCGTTCTGCGCGCCCGTGGAGATATCCCCGAAGATCGTCTCCTCGGCGGTGCGTCCCCCCAGCGCGAACGTCAGCCGGTCCTTGAGCTCGGCCTCGGTGAGGATGTAGCGGTCCTCCAGCGGCCGGGTCATCGTGATCCCGAGCGCGGCCGCGCCCCGCGGGATGATCGTCACCCGGTGCACCGGGTCGATGTGTTTCGAACGAAGGGCCGCCAGGGCGTGACCCATCTCGTGCACGGCCACGCGTTCCTTCTCCTTCTCGCCCATCATCCGGCTCTTGCGCTCCAGGCCGGCCACGGTCCGGTCGATGGCCTCCTCCAGATCGTCCTCCCCGACCGCGTTCTTCTCGCGCCGAGCGGCGAGCAGCGCGGCCTCGTT
>DHWS01000094.1 GCA_002413305.1 Actinobacteria bacterium UBA5176
ACGAAAACTGATATACCGTCAGATCGCGCGAGACAGGGGGGACCGCTCGGCGTGACTGTGGACGGCGCGCTCGATACGGCGAACCAGGACCCAGCCGATGATGCCGTTCCGGCATTGTCGCTCTCGGGGATCACGGTGCGCTTCGGGGGAATCACGGCGCTCCAGGACGTGAACCTTCGGCTCCACGCCGGAGAGGTTCTGGGCCTCATCGGACCGAACGGCGCCGGGAAGACGACCTTGTTCGACGCCATCTCGGGTATCCGACTGCTCAATGCCGGTCGGGTCGAGCTCGCGGGTCAAGACGTGACTCGGCTCACCGCGGTCCGCCGGGCGCGACGGGGGCTGCGGCGCACCTTCCAGCGGGTTCAGACGTTCGGGTGGCTGAGCGTCGAAGATAACGTTCTCGCCGCGCTGGAGTGGCAGGGCGGCGGGGGCGGCCTCGTCGCCGACCTGGTCTCGTTCCCAACGCGTCGAGCCCGGGAGGCGAGACGACGCGAACGGGTGGCGGAGGTCCTGGAGCTCTGTGGCCTGACCTCGGTTCGTCGAGAGTCGGCGGGGTCACTTCCAATTGGGCTGGCCAGGATGGTCGAGCTGGCCCGGGCAATCGTCGACACTCCGCAGGTGCTGCTGCTCGACGAACCCACATCGGGTCTGGACGAGACCGAGGCCACACGGCTCGGCGAACGAATTCAGGACATCCGACGGCAAGAGGGATGCGCGGTGCTCCTCGTCGAGCACGACGTCGGGTTCGTGATGCGCCAATGCGACCGCATCGTCGTCCTGCACCTGGGAGAGGTCCTCGCCGTCGGCGAGCCGCCTGAGATCCAAGCCAACGCCGCCGTCCGTGCGGCCTATCTGGGCGACGACTGAGTCGCGCCCGAGATCTGCAGTACCGAACCAACAAGGGGGAACCGTGAAACGAAGAAGGTGGATCGCCGTCAGTGCGGTCGCCGCAGTGGTCGGCGCGTTCGCGTCGACGGGAGTCATGGCGGTCGGGACGGCTGGAGCCGGATCACGAACTGATGCCCGGGGGGTGACGGCAACCTCGATCAACGTCGCCGGTCTCGGTGCGGGCCCGAACTTCTCCGGCCCGGAACTGAAGATCGGGGCCACGGCCCGGTTCCAGGTCGAGAACAACAAGGGTGGCGTCTTTGGTCGCAAGATCAACTACGTCGAGAGTGCCGACGACAAGAGCGATCCCAACACTGACCTGACCGAGGCCCAGCGTCTCGTCCAGCAGGACCAGGTGTTTGCGGTCGTTCCTACTTTGACGCCGGTGCTGCAGTCATCGACCTTCCTGACCCAACAGCACGTGCCGTTCTTCGGCTGGGGAATCGACGCCGGGTTCTGCAAGAACCCGTACGCCTTCGGGTTCACCGGGTGCATCGTTCCGCCCGCGGACGGATCGATCCCGACGACGGGGACGACGTGGGGCGCTCTCGCGGCCAAGTACCTGAAGGGTTCGAAGGGCAAGACGGCGGCGGTCATCGCCGAGGATCTCGACACGGGCAAGACCGGCGCCATCGTGATCGGCTCGCAGGCCAAGATGGCCGGGTTCAAGGTCGTCTACCAGAAGAACCCGATCCCCGCGAACCCGCCTCCGGGCGACTACTCGCCGTACGTCCAGGCGCTCATGACGAGCAACGCCGGCAAGCCGCCGGACGTCATCTTCGTGACCACGGCGTTCGGCAACGTGCTCGGGCTTTCGAAGGCGCTGATCGCGGCTGGGTTCCAAGGGCTGTTGACCAACGCGGTCGCGTATGACCCGCGGCTGACCGCAGGTGTGAAGGGCCAGACCGTGTTCACGCAGTTCGATATTCCCGAGGACACGAGCAACGCGACGATGCAGCAGATCACCAGCAACATCAAGGCCGTGGCTGGTGGCGCGGCGATCACGCAGGGAACGTTGGCGGCCTACTTCTCGGCGGACGCGTTCGTCGCCGCGCTGAAGAAGGCGGGCAAGAACCTGACGCCGGAGGGAATGGCCAAGGCCATGAGTTCCATGACCTACCAGGTTCCTGGGATCGTCGGGCCGACGAAGTACCCGGCGGCGACAACCGTGGGCGCGCCGTGTGGCCTGCTGACGCAGAGTGACGGCACGAAATACAACATCGTCGTGCCGTACTCCTGTTACCAGGACTACAACTACAAGACCGGTAAGACCATCAAGTACTGACGTCTGACGGGTGCAGGCGGTGGTGAGCGGGCCGCGAGGCTCGCTCACCACCGCCGACCCGTCACGGAGGACACCACCGCAGGTGAGATCGGTGACGAGGGGCGACCGGTGCAGAAGTTTCTGAACCTCCTGCTTTCGGGGACCGTCACCGGCGGGATCTACGCCATCATGGCGTCCGGCCTGGTGTTGACGTACCAGACGTCGGGGATCTTCAACTTCGCTCATGGTGCCGTGGCGTTCACCACGGCGTACGTGTACTTCCAGCTGCACAGCGGACAGCACATCCCGATCGTCCCCGCGGCGTTCATCGCCGTGGTCATCTTCGCCCCGGCGATGGGGCTCATTCTCGACCGGATCCTCCTACGACGGCTCGCGGCGGCACCGGTCTACGCCCGCATTGTCGGCACCATCGGGCTTCTTGTGGCGCTGCCCAACCTCGCGCTCTGGCTCGTCGAGACCGTCGGCGACACCGCGCTCGGACTCAACCTTCCGAAGGTCTCCGACACGAACGCGACGGGCGGTGTCGCACCCGGCATCGGGCCCGCGCCACCGAAGGTCTTCCGATTCGGGTGGCTCGGTCTCGACAAGGTCCACCTCGACAGCGATCAACTGGCGGTCTTCGCCGCCGCGGCGATCGCCGCGTTGGTCCTCTGGTACGTCGTGCGCAAGACCCGCGTCGGACTCGAGATGCGCGCCGTCGTCGACCGACCGGGCCTGGCGTCGCTGCGCGGGGTCAACCCCGGACGAACGTCGGCCGTCGCCTGGGTCCTCTCGATGCTCCTCGCCGGCCTCGGTGGAGTCTTGATCGCGCCGCTGTTCCAGCTCGATTCGACGATCTTCACGCTCGTGGTGTTCGGATCGCTGGCGGCCGTGGCCGCCGGGGGCTTGCGGTCGATCCCGATCGCGTTCGCGGCCGGGCTGGCGCTCGGCGTCGTGCAGGACCTCGTCGCCGGGTACGGCGACAGCTTCCTCCCCGGGTTCCTCAACCGGTTGAGCGGGTTTCGAAGCTCGATCCCGTTCCTGCTGACGCTGGTCATCCTCTATTTCGTCGCCCGCGATCGGCGACGGGAAGCCGGCGTCGCGGCCGACCAAGCACCCCCTCGAGACCATCGGGTCGGGCTTCCGGCTTGGCGTCGACGGCTCCCGTGGGTCGTGGCCACGGTGGCGTTGGCGGCGTTCTCGCTCCAGTGGATCAACGTGGCGTGGTTGCAAGCCGACACCTACGAGCAGAGCATCATCGCCAAGGGGCTCGTCTTCGGCCTCATCTTCCTCTCCTTCGTGGTCGTGACGGGCCTGGGCGGGATGGTGAGCCTGGCTCAGGCCACGTTCGTGACCGCGGGTGGCTTCGCCGCCGGGTGGGCGCTGGACCGCAACTGGGGAATCAACGCGCCATTCCTCGCGAGCCACGGACATCTGAACTTCGCGATCGCAGCGCTGCTGGCGATCCTCGTGTCCGCCGCCCTCGGGGCCCTCATCGCGCTCCCCGTCCTGCGGCTCGGGGCGGTCGCGCTGGCGTTAGCGACGTTCGC
>DHWS01000050.1 GCA_002413305.1 Actinobacteria bacterium UBA5176
TGCGCCTCGACCGGGAACACCAGCGCGTCGGCGGCGGCCTACGCGGCGAAGGCGGGGCTCACGTGCGGGGTTCTGGTCCCGGCCGGGAGGATCGCCTCCGGGAAGATGGCCCAGACCCTGGTGCACGGCGCTCGCGTCCTGGAGATCGACGGGAACTTCGACGCCGCGCTGGAGGTGGCCCGGCGGCTGGAGCACGACTACCCAGTCACGCTGGTCAACTCGGTGAACCCGTTCCGCCTGCAGGGGCAGAAGACGGCCGCGTTCGAGGTGTGCGACGCGCTGGGGCGGGCTCCCGACGTCCAGTGCATCCCGGTGGGGAACGCCGGGAACATCTCGAGCTACTGGATGGGCTATTCGGAGTATCTCGCCGACGGCGTGATCGCCCGGCCGCCGGCGCTGTTCGGCTTCCAGGCGGCCGGGGCCGCGCCGATCGTCCTCGGCCGGCCGGTCCCGAACCCCTCGACCATCGCCACGGCGATCCGTATCGGGAACCCGGCCTCGTGGGAGCTGGCCGAAAGGGCTGCCGCCGAGTCTGGCGGGGAGATCCGCAGCGTCACCGACCGGGACATCCTCTCCGCGTACCGGCGGGTCGCCCGCCAGGGGTTGTTCGCCGAGCTGGCCTCCTCGGCTTCCATCGCCGGGCTGCTCGCGCTCAGCGCGGAAGGTCGGCTCGAACGGGGCTCCACCGTGGTCTGCATCCTCACCGGCCACGGCCTGAAGGAGCCGGACTGGGCGATCGCCGGCGCGGGGAAGCCGCCGCTGCTCCCGGCCGACCCGGCGGCGGTGGCCACCGAGTTGGGCCTGGCGTGACCCCGGCCCGGTGAGGATCACCGTCCGCGCCCCGGCGACGGTGGCGAACCTCGGCCCCGGGTTCGACTGCTTCGGGCTGGCCCTGGAGGTGTTCAGCGAGTTCGTGATCGACACGGCCCTGGAGCCGGGCGTGGAGGTCGACGGCGAGGACGCGGGGGAGTTGCCGGCCGACGGTTCGAACCTCGTGTTCCGGACGATCACCTTTCTGGGGCGGGAAGCGGGCGGCGCCCCGCCTCCATTCCGCCTCACCTGCCGGAACGGGATCCCCCTCGAGCGAGGCCTGGGGTCGTCTGCGGCCGCGGTGGTGGCCGGCGTCCTGCTCGGGGACCGGCTGCTGGGGCTGGACCTGGGGCCGGACCGGCTCCTCGAGTTCGCGGTCGACGTCGAAGGCCACGCCGACAACGTGGCCGCCTGTCTGCGCGGCGGACTGACGCTGGCCTACCTCTCCCAGGCCGGCTGGCGGGGGGGGGGGGACGCCCCCAACCCGGAGCTGCGGCCGGTCCTGTTGATCCCCCGGGCCGAGCGCATGTCGACGAAGGACGCCCGCCGGTTGATCCCTGAGAGGGTCCCGTTCCCCGACGCCGTGTTCAACGCGTCCCGTTCCGCCTTGGCGCTGCTGGCGCTCACCGCCCGCCCGGCCCTCCTGGGAGTGGCCCTGGACGACCGGCTGCATCAGCCCTACCGCCTCCCGCACCTCCCGGCCGCCCGGTCGCTGTTCGAGGACCTCCGCCAAGCGGGCGTCCCCGTGTGCGTGGCCGGTTCGGGCCCGACGCTCCTGGCCTTCGAGGACGAGGAACGACCCCTCTGGGAGCTCGGGCCCATGTGGCGGGTGCTCCGCCCGGCGGTGGCCTCGGGCGGCGCCACGGTGGCCGCTGGATAGTCGGGCCAGCCTCCGGCCGCGCGGCTACCGCGTGCAGCCCTCGTTGGACACCGGGTGCGTTCGTCCTTCGGCCTGGTGCAACAGCGGCAGGATCTGCGGGGTGGTCAGCGCGTACCCCACGTTCGGGTCGGCGGTCGACGCCGCGAACACGACACCCGCGACCGTGCCGCTCACCAGGACGAAGGGTCCTCCCGAGTTGCCCGGGCGGACGATGGCCTGCAGCTCGTAGACGTCGCGGGTCACCACCGACCTGCCGTAGATGTCGCGCCCGACCGCCTCCAGGTCGCGTCGAACCGCCCCCGGCCCGTATTTCAAGGGGCCGCCGCCCGGGTACCCGAGCACGGCACCGTCGGCCCCCCGGGCCACGTCGGTCGCATCGATCGAGAGGACCGGCCCCGGCGCGTGGCCGATCCGCAGGATCGCGATGTCCATCCGTGGGTCGTAGAGCACCACTGTTCCCGGTTGCGAGCCTCCGTTCTGCGCCTGTACGACCGGGGAGCGGACGCCGGCCACCACGTGCGCGTTCGTGATGACGTAGTTCGAAGCTGCCACGAAGCCGCTCCCCTCCTGGATCTCGCCGCACGCCTGGCCTTCGATCCGCACGGTGCTGGCCAGAGCCTGCTTCGCCGCCGCGGCGGTCTGCCCGCTGGTCGGGCTTTTCACCGGTCCCGCCGGCTCGGGCGGGAGACCGGCGAACACCTGCGGGAAGCCGAACTTGTTGAGGAAGTTCTTCACCTCGGACAGGAGCGTGGGCGGCTGGGGGAGCGCGTCGTCTAGGCCGCGGATGATCCTCGAACCCTGGATCTGGTTCGAGAGCGTCTGGTAGGGGCCCTGCGACAGGTTGGACCCGATGAACCACACCGTCAGCAGGACGGCCACGATGGCGACGAACGAACCGGCCACGGAGTCCACGGTCCCCAGGACGGTTCGGTGGGTGACCGCCCAGACCTTCGCCCCGACGAACCAGCCGATGGCATCGCCGATCGCCGCCATGGCGATCAGCGTGATCAACGCCAGCGCGGCCTCGCCGAACGGCGATCTGGCCAGGCCGGCCACCGGGGGCGCGATCAGCGCACCGATCAGCAGCCCGAGCAGGAGGCCGAGGTACGCGGTGATCTGCAGGGCCGCGCCGCGCCGGTAGCCGTTGATGATTGCCAGGACGACCAGCAGGATGATGACGAGGTCGAGCAGGTTCACCGCGCCATCGTGCCAGACCCGGCGTTTTGTTTCCCTCTCCGGTCCGGCGGGGCCGGACGGTAGACTCATCTCCGTGGTCACGATCTCCCACATCTCCGACCCCCACGTCGGCTCCCCGTACTTCGTGCCGAACCTCATGAACCGCGTCATCGTGGAGCTGAACGAGCTCCGGCCAGACGTGGTGGTGTGCACCGGCGACCTCACGAACGAGGGCTACCGTCAGGAGTACCGCAACTGGGTCGCCTACCAGGACCGGATCACCAGCCCGATCGTGACCGTTCCGGGGAACCACGACGCGCGCAACGTCGGCTACGTCCACTTCGAGGAGCTGGTCGGGCCCCGGCACTGGTCCACGGACGTGAAGGGTGTGCGGATCGTAGGGGCGGACTCGAGCGAGCCGGACCTCAACGACGGCCAGATCGGCCGGGAGCGCTACGACTGGATCCGGGAGCAGTTCTCCCACCCCGCCGACCTGAAGATCTTCGCCCTCCACCACCACCTGCTGCCGGTGCCGGGGACCGGGCGCGAGCGGAGCATCGTGAACGACGCCGGCGACCTCCTCGAGGTGCTGCTCGAGGCGGGCGTTCACATGGTCCTGTCCGGGCACAAGCACGTGCCCTTCGTGTGGCGCCTGGAGAACCTCTACGTGGTCAACGCCGGGACATGTTCGTCGCTCCGGCTGCGCGGATACACCAAGCCGTGCTACAACATCGTCGAGCTCGAAGGGGACGAGGTGAAGATCCACCGGAAGTTCCCGTTCGGCGGAATGACCGTCCTGGCGCACTTCTCGCTGTCGAGCGGACGGCAGTTCCACCGGCAGCTCGAATCGCTGGTCCAGGACCGCACCCAGAACCTGTCGCTCACATCCGAGTAGCGACCGGTCACACCGCCAGCCCGCGGCGACCGGAGGTTCGAACGCAGGCCATGAGGGTCATCGCGTTGGTCGACGGTGAGCACTACCCGCCCGTCACCCGGTGGGCGATCGAACGGGCCCGGGCGATGGGCCTGGACGTCGTCGCCGCGCTTCTCGTCGGCGGAGGGGAGAAGCTCGACGTGGGTGGGTCGCTGGACCTCGGGGACGTCCCCGTGACCCGGGCCGGGCCCGACCGGATGCGGGCGCTTCAGGATGCGCTGCAGGCCGCGCGACCCGACGGCGTGCTGGACCTGTCCGACGAGCCCGTCCTCGGTGACCGGCAGCGCTTCGAGCTGGCCGCGGCGACCCTGGCGCTCGGGCTCCCGTACCTGGGCCCGGATTTTCGGTTCGACCCGCCGATCACCGAGGAAGGGTTGCCGGCGGCGACGATCGCCGTGATCGGCACAGGGAAGCGGGTGGCGAAGACCGCGATCGGCGGGCATCTGGCCCGGCTGGCGGCCGCGGACGGCCGGCGGCCGTGGATCGTGGCGATGGGCCGGGGCGGTCCGGACGCTCCGGTCGTGGCCGGCTCCGGGGACGTGAGCCTGGACGCGCTCCTGGCCCTGGCCGACCGCGGCGAGCACGCGGCTTCGGACTACCTCGAGGACGCCCTGACCTCTGGGGTTCCCACGGTCGGGGCCAGGCGATGCGGTGGCGGGCTGGGCGGGAAACCGTTCGCCTCCAACGTCGCCGAGGCAGCCCGCCTGGCCGCTTCGAACGGTGCCGACCCGGTGATCCTGGAGGGCAGCGGCGCGTCGGTCCCCACCGTCCCGTGGGACGCGGGAGTGCTGGCGATCCCGGCCGGCCTGGACCCCGAGCTGCTGGGCGGTCACCTCGGTCCCCTCCGGATATTGCTTTCGGACCTCGCAGTCTTTATGATTGGTGTCGGCCCGACCGCCGGGCCGGACAACCTTTCCGCTCTCCAGTCCCTGGTTCGTCGGCTGCGTCCCCACATGCGGGTAGCCGTAGCGGAGCTCCAGCCGGTCGCACTCAGCGACGTGAGCGGGAAGGACGTGTTCTTCGCCACCACTGCGGGCCCGGGGCCCGCGGAACGGCTCTCGGAGCAACTCCAGCGAACGTCCGGGTGCCGGGTGGTGAAGGTCTCGTCGAAGCTGGCGGACCGGGCCGGACTGGAGGCGGATCTCGCCTCTGCCCCGCCGTTCGACGTGCTGCTCACCGAGCTGAAGGCGGCCGCGGTGGACGTGGCGGCGCGGAGAGCCGTGGAGCGCGGCGCCGAGGTGGCCTTCGTGGACAACCGGCCGGCATCGGCCGGAGGAGACGGGGATGTGGACGACCTCCTGCGGGACGTCGTCGGGCTGGCGGCCGAACGTGCCGGCCAGCGATTGAAGGAAGCGACGTAATCGTGCCAACCAACGACAAGGTCATCGTGGTGTCCG
>DHWS01000048.1 GCA_002413305.1 Actinobacteria bacterium UBA5176
CGGACACCACGATGACCTTGTCGCCTGTGGCCATGATCACGTTTCCTTCAGCCGCCGGCCGGCTCGTTCGGCCGCCAGCTCGAGGACCTCACGCAGGAGGTCGTCCACATCCCCGTCTCCACCGACCGACCTCGGCCGGTTGTCCACGAAGGCCACCTCGGCTCCGCGCGCCACCGCGCTCCGCGCCGCGACGTCCACTTCGACGAGACCTTCACCACCCGGCACCCGGCCGTTCGCTGGAGGTCACGCGGAGACGCTCGGTCGAGCCCTCTCCGAGAGAATCTCCTCGTACAGGAGCTCGTAAGCGCGCCCTACCGTCGACCAGTCGTATCGCGGACGGACGTACGCGCCTCCTGCTTGGCCGACTTTCCTCGCCAGCGCATCGTCCTCCAGCACACGGACGACGTGCGCTGCCAGTTCCTCCCCCGTCGATCCGACCAGTAACTCCCGTCCGGAAGTCACGTCGTCCATTCCTTGGTGGCCAAGCGGCGTGACGACGGCTGGGAGATCGGTGGCCATGGCTTCGAGCAGCTTGGTCTTCATCCCCGTTCCGTCCAGGAACGGCCCGACCCACAAGCAGCTGCCTGTCAGCCACGCCCGCATGTCCTCCACGGGCCCGATCACCTCGACGCCCGGAAGGCCCCCTAGATCAAGGACCGCTGGCGCGGGGTCGCGGCCCACGATCACCAGGTGAGCACGTGGCACAACGACCCGCACGCGGGGGAGGATGCTCTTGGCCAGGTATTCGACGGCCCGCACGTTCGGAGCGTAGTCCAAGGCGCCGTGAAAGACGATCCGCATACGATCCACGATGGCGTCGGGGTCCGGGGCGTACGCGCTCGCGTCCAAACCGATCGGGATCACGGCAAAGCGGAGGGTCGGATCCCGGTCGCGGAGTTCGGTGAGGTCCCTGCGGTTGCACACGATGACGCGGTCGAACCCCCGGTATTCCGTGCTCTCGAACCGACGGATCCGTTTCGCGTCCGCCCGGAACGCGGCCGCTCGAAGGCCCGTCGATCCTTCCGCTCTGGCGTCCACGTTCAAATGCCACGTGTCAAGCGCTGCAAGGACCTTTGGGCGCGTCCCGAGCTCGCGCCGCAGCCAGGCAAGCTTTCCGGGCCCGACGTGTACGATATCGGGCCTGAATCGGTCGACCTCGTGCCGCAGAGGACCGACCAGGCCCTGGACGAGCCGCCTCACGCGGAGGGGACGCCGAAGGGCGACGGCGAGCGCCAGGTCCTCCGCGTTCTCGAGGGAAGACGGCCTCACATACGGAACGACTCGCATGTCGGCGTCGATGGCGGCGACATGCGACTGGTCAGGATACCGGTATCCGATGAGCCGAACCTCATGGCGTCTTCCCAGCTCGGGCACGAGCCCCTGCAGCTGCCGTCTGAACCCATTGTTCGTGGGGTGAAACGGCACATCGGAAGCGCAGATCAGGATGCGCACCCCTCACCCCTCGCCTCGGATCGGCTTCCTACGATCCTTTTCTCGTACCCTGTGTTCCCTACCTGTCCACGTTTTCCATCGTCGCGCGTATCCGCGCCAGATGATCGCTGTAGCCTCCCGCCGAAGGGCTTCGGCATCACGAGACGCATCGATCACGACCCCGCCACGCAGGCGAGGCACGAGTTCCCCCCAAGCGTGCCGCTCCCTCTCCAGAACGGGAAGATCGTGCCCCGGTTTCCTCCTCAGCAGCATTTCGCTTGGCGTGTCGAGCAGGAGGGACAGATCGGGCGGAGGGCAGGCATGAGCCAGCAGCCAACGGTAGGCCCGGGTACGGAGGCTGCGGCCTGCGCGGCCCGGGATCCGAGCATCGTGAGTGTAACGGTCGAACAGGACGAGCCGACCCCTGCGCTGATGGTAGGCCGCTCGCAACCAGCGGGTCCATTGCGTGCTGAGTCGGGCCGCCAGCCCAAGCCCCGGGATGGTCGCGCCCTGCCGGCTGGGCTGTTGATGAAGCCCCATGTATACCGATCGACTCGGGAAGTAAAACGTCTGCTCGATCCCTGAGGCGAGCGTCGACTTCCCCGCGCCGTCCAGGCCGAGCAGCGCAACCCCCAACCCGCGCCGCCAACGCAAAGCGAGCCACTTCCCTGACCATCGCCACATCCGGTTCACGAACTCACGGCGGCGAACCTCGCGGCGGCGCTGCCGTCGCCACGAGGCCGTGAGCTGCTGTCCAAGATCGGCAAGCGCCTCCGAGTTGCCGAGGCGGGCCTGCTCGATGATCCGGGTCGAACTCCACGCCGACGGGGATACGGAATCGACGAACCTGGCCAGGGGCCCGTCCCCGGCCGCCCGCGAGGCGAGGTCCGCCAGGCGACCGGGGTCGATCGAACGGATCGAAGCCCTCTCGTCGATGAGCCGGTGGAGCAGGAGGGCCCAAGCCGCGTCCTGATCGCATAGCACCGGGACGCCTGCCGCGCGTTCTCGTCGCGCGAGACACTCTGACTCCGTATGGGTGGGAAGGACAAAGCCCGGCCCGAAGGCGAGCTCGGTCACGACGTCGAGCTTGATCCAAACGTCGGTGGCCGGCTCGTAGGTCAGGAAGAACGCGTGCGACCCGTGGCCCCACGCCGGGATCCGGGCGAAGCCCATCCTCTCGACAAGGGCGTGGATGAGCGAGAAGTCGGAGGCCGCAACAAGCAAGTCGACGTCGCCTCCAAGGGCGAGCGGCGAGTCCTCTCCCCGGAGCAGGCACCAGACGATATCCGCATCGTCCAGTTCATTGAATACCGCTGTGAGCTTGGGATGAATCTGGCTTGCATGCATGAAGTTAGGGAGGGCGCCATCAGCCCGTGGAAGGTCTTCGCGCGCGGGCACGGGTTGTGGAGCTGACGACACATCTCGACCGGGCAGCCGATGGGTACTTGCGCGGGTCTGTCGTCCTGGCATCGGGTACGGGATAGTAGCAGGGATGGGCAACACACCCTGAAGGGTTGGTCCGGAGCGCCCTCAGCCCGGAGGGCACAAGGTGAGCCGCGGCGCACTTGGCGGCACCTCAGTGGGCTTGGGACACGGCCGAGCTCAAGCGCGAGCTCCACCGGCCGACGCGATCAGCAGACCCGGACGTTCGCAACAACGCTCTCTCAGCTCGAGGCGCTCGGAGACTGGCTCAGCGGCCTCGGGGTAACCCTGGCCGGGATGGAAGCCACCGGGATCTACTGGAGGACGGTGTTCGAGGCTCTGGAGCCCAGGATGGAGTGCTGGCTGATCAACGCTCAGCACCTGCACAACGTCCCGGGTCGCAAGACCGACATGATCGACTCCGCCTGGATCTGCCAGCCCGTGGAGCACGCCTGGTCCGCCCGAGCTTCGTGCCACCCGCGAGCGATCCGGGATCTGCGGGACCTCCCGCGGCCTCGCAAGGCCCAGTCCGACGAGCGGACCAGGGCCATCCAGCGCGTGGAGAAGGTGCTGCAAGGTGCGGGGGTCAAGCTGACCTCGGTGGCCTCGCAGGCATTCTCGAAGTCTGCCCGGGCCATGCTCGAGGCCCTGGTGGCCGGCACCACCGACCCGGTCGTGCTCGCCCAGCTCGCACGGGGACGACTGCGTTCGAAGATCCCCAGCTCCAGGAGGCGCTCGCCAGCCGCTTTCGCGCCGAGCACCACGCCACGCTCATCACCCAGCTTCTCGCCCACATCGACGTGCTCGATGGCGCCATCGCCTCCCTGGACGGCAGGATCGCCGAGCGTACGGCCGAGCTGGAGGACCTGATGGAGCTGGTGTGCACGATCCCGGGCGTTGCTCGCAGGACGGCCGAGGTGCTGATCGCCGAGTGCGGGGTGGACATGAGCGTGTTCCCCTCCTCCGGGCACCTAGCCTCGTGGGCCGGGATCTGCCCGGGCAACAACCGCTCCGGAGGCAAGAGCCGTTCCGGGCGGACGCGACCCGGCTCGAGGTAGCTCCGCCAGGCCCTTACGGAGGCAGCGCGGGCCGCGGCCCGCAGCAAGGGCACCTACCTCGCATCCCACCACGCCCCAGATCCGTGGCCGAAGAGGTGGACCGAAGGCGGTCGGGGCCACCCGCCACGACATCCTCGTCGCCTCCTACCACATCGTTCGCGATCGGGTCCCGTTCAGGGAGCTGGGCGCTGACTGGCTGGCCCGGCGCCATTCCGTCGAGCACCGCACCACTCGCCTCGTCGTCAGCTGGAGGCCCTCGGGCACAAGGTCACGATCGAGCCAGCCGCCTGACGCTCGCCGCCTAGCCAGCAGCTGCCGGCTCCGGCTCCCGGGGTCTTCGTGGAACGTGCCTGGCCAGCACGGAGCCACGGAGGATTCACACCTCAGCCGTGGCCTTCTTCGCAGGCGAGAGCACCTACCGCTCGAGATGACCTACGAGCTGGTGGATGCGGAGAAGGCCAACTACCCGACGACGACCCTGTGCCGGATCCTGGGGATCTCCACGAGCTCCTTCTACGAGTGGCGCCCACGCCGGGCGGATCCGTCGGCCCGGGCCAGGGGCCACGCTGCGCTCACGGAGCGGATCAGGAAGATCCACGCTCAGTCCCGCGGCACGTACGGCGCCCCTCGCATCCAAGCGGAGCTCCGTCTCGGGGAGGACATCTTTGGATGGCGTCGTCCCTCCTCATCTGGCTTCTTGCCCGTTGGTGATTCGGAAGGCGGTAGCCTTCCACGACACGGGGAATTGCACCTCACATTTCCACCGCGAAGGTCCACGACCTGCTGGGACGTTCGAGGACATCTCGTGAGTAACCTCTGCCTTGGCCCCATGTTGCCTCACGTCAACATGTCCGCGAACGGGTAATCGTTGCCTCATCGGAAAATGTCCGCGAACGGTGGCGGGTTCACCTCCTCTCATCGCTCGTCGTTGACGTCCGGCGTCTCGTCGACCCCAGTGGCCTGAGTGCGCCGGCGGAAGGGGTACCAAGGCCTATCTCCTTCCCGATCGGGCCTCTGCGCGGCGTTGAGAGCCCCGTTTGCCGGGCGTACCCCCGGGAACGGCCGGACCTCGATCAGGGGCAGTCACAGCGACGCGACCTGAACCGTCGCGCCTCGACCCGGTCGTCGCAGTCATGGCCTCGGTGCGACGGCGCTGCTCCTTCAACCGCCCCCGCCTCAGGAGCTCGTCCTGGCACCGGCCGATCTCCCGCTGGATCTGTGCGGGGTTCATCTCCAGATGCTCGGCCTCCAGCCGGCGTTTGGCCGCCTTGGAGACGTGCTCGGAGGCCAGCACCCGGCGGTACGGGGTCCGGGCCGTGTCGTATCGCCGGGTCACCTTGGCCCCATCCCGGATCTTCTCGGCGAGCTTCATGACCGGCTGGAAGTGGTTCACCCACAGCCGGAGGTGGGAGTACAGCTCCTTCAGGACCTCGAGCTCTCCCTCGGTGTCGTAGCGGGCGTAGCCGACGTGCTGTCGTACCACCGTCCAGTTCTTCTGCTCGACGAAGCAGGAGTCGTTCTTGCGGTAGGCCCGGCCCCTGGTGAAGGTGATCTCCTCGGCCAGGCAGTACCGGTACAGCTCGTCGTTGATGAACTCCGCGCCGTTGTCGGAGTCCAGTCCCAGCAGGTCAAAGGGCAGCAGCGACCGGATCCGCTTGAGCTCAGCGAACACCCACACCTGGGCCTTGTTCTTCAAGGCCGCCGGCTCGGTCCACCCGGTGGCCACGTCGGTGGCATCCAGGCTCTGGCAGTAGTCGCCCGCGGCCACCCCGCCGTCGTGGGCCACCAGGTCGACCTGCAGGAACCCCGGTCGCTCCTCGTCCCAGTCGGCGAAGGTCCGGATGCGGATCTGGTGCTTGAGCAGCGTCCCGGGCTTGGTCCCGGAGCGGCCCCTGACCCTCAGGCGCTTGCGGGCTGGGGACAGACGCCGATCGATCGTCGCCGCCGACATGGCGATGAGCTTGTCCCGAGCCTCGCCGGAAAGGGCCAGCTCCCCGAACCGCTCCAGGGCCTCGATGCCCTCGGCCATGAACGGAGCCAGGCGCTTGCCGCACAGGCCCCCGAACGTCGCCCACACGTCCTCCAAGGGCGCCTGGAGGTCCTCTCCGTAGCGAACCGGGCGCACCGGCCGAGTGCGAGGAGGCGCGGGACCTCGGCCTGCCTGACGAAGCGCCCTCCTGGCGTGGTCGCGGGTCCACCCCGTGAGGCCTGTCTCCTATACACATTTCCCAGCCCACCAGACCCCTCTTCATCTCGTATG
>DHWS01000028.1:0-322 GCA_002413305.1 Actinobacteria bacterium UBA5176
AGATGCCCTCCACCGCCAGCCGCTGCCGCTTCACCGGGTCCAGCCGGCTGGGGAACAGGACGAAGTCGCCGATCGGACCGACCGGCGAGGCGGCCAGGTGCTCCGAGAGCGGCGAGGGGTTGTACAGGACCGTCCCGTTCAGCATCACGCTTCGTTCGAGACGAGACCGGACGTTCTCCGAGATGGCGAACACGGCCGCCGCCTCCCGGAGGGCCACCCGGTCCGCTTCGAAGATCAGGTCCCGGACGCGTTCGCTGCCCTCGGCGGCCGCGAAGTTCCCGGCCTCCGGCTTCCCCCACAGCTCGTACGCCTGGCGGAACTG
>DHWS01000028.1:598-738 GCA_002413305.1 Actinobacteria bacterium UBA5176
CCCCGTCCGATTCGGTGAGATCGAGGCTCCGCCACACCGCCATCTGGTGGACGATCTCCTCCGGTGGATACCACTTGAACGGGACCGAGACCAGCTCGGTCTCGTGGCCGGCCGCCCGAAGGCCGTCGACGAGCGCGTCG
>DHWS01000028.1:969-24721 GCA_002413305.1 Actinobacteria bacterium UBA5176
CCGCCCGACGATCGCCGGACGGAGAGCCCGGAACGCCGGTCTCCAGCCGGTGCACCGCGCGGGCCGTGGCGTCGACCTCGTCCCGGAGCCGTTCGACCGACCGCCTGAGGTCCTCGAGCTCGGCGCGGGTCCGTTCGGCGTGCTCTGCCAGCAGGGCGCCGAGCTCGGCCAGCTCCGAGGAGAGACGGTCGGAGCGCCGGCGGAGCGGCCGGGTGAGGGCGAAGAGCCACCGTCGCGGGGCCCGGCGCCACGGTGGTCCCCCGGACAGGCCGGGTTCGTCGGAGGGGAGGGCTTCGGCGCGGGTCCGCTCGATGCGGTCCCGGATGGCTCGCCAGCGTCCGCTCAGCTCTCCCGACGGTTCGGAGGGAGGGGGCGGTGAGGGTTCCAGGGCGTGGTGCAGCGCGGCCGGGTCGGACAGGGCACGGACGGCCCCCCCGAGCTCACCGCCCTCGAACACGTCCCCGCCCATCCCGCTCCCTTCGCCTGCCGGCGGCCGCCCGTTTGGGGCGTTCGCGCTGCGCTAGGCTTCTGCCGTGCGCAGATACATCCTCGCCATCGCCAAGCGCGTGCTCCCCGGCCCGTTCGTCCAGTGGTACCGGCGGCGGCGCGCCGCACGGCGCTACCTCAAGGCGCTCGGATACGAACTCTACGACCGGCAGACCCGCCTGAGCATGCAGGAGGCCGAAGGCCGGGTGGCCGCGGCCCAGACCCGCTTCTACGGCCAGTTCATGAAGGACGTCTTGGAGCGCACCGACCTGATCCTGCAGGAGCTGGACCGGCGGATCGAAGGCGTATCCACCCGGCACGGTGCCGAGCTGGCGACGCTCCGCCGGGAGGTCGCCGAGCTGCGGGCGCGCCTGGAGGCTCGAACCGGAGCCGACCCGGCGGCGGTCGAGGGGGCGACCGTCGAAGTGGGCGTGGCCGCCGGGCCTGCGCCTCCCGGCGGCTCCTGATCCCCGTGCGTATCGCCTGGGTCAGCCCAATGCCGCCCATGGCCAGCGGCATCGCCGACTATTCGTACGAACTGCTCCCCCGGCTGGCCGAGCACGCCGAGGTGGTCGTGGTGTCCCCTCGGCCATCCCGGTTCCGCCGATCCCAGGCGCCCCCGGGGATCCAGGTCGTGACCCCGGACGAGTTCCGAGGGCGGGACGGGGCGGGCGCGTTCGACGCGGCCTTCTTCCACCTGGCGAACAACCCGTTCCACGAGTTCGTCTATGAGCTGTTCCTCGATCGTCCCGGTATCGCGGTCTTCCACGAGACGGTGCTCCACCACTTCCTGCACCACGCCACACGCGAGGTCCGGCCGGACCACGAGCGGTATCGCGCCATGCTTCGCGCCGACTACGGGGGCGCGGGCGACCGGCTGGCCAACCTGCGTGAGCGCGGCATCGCCTCCGATTTCGAGAAGTTCCTGTTCCCGCTGACCGGCCACGTCGCGCGTCAGGCCTCGGGGATCGTGGTCCACAGCGAACATGCGCGCGAGCAGATTCTCGACGCCCTGACGGCGGGGCCCTCGCTCTCCGGTGAGCCCCACCCGCCGGTCACCGTCATCCCCCACTACGCCCCGAAGGTCCCGGCGTCCGTGGCCGGTCTCACCATGGCCGAGGCCCGCCGGCGGCTCGGGTTGCCACCGGACGCGTTCCTGGCCGGCCACTTCGGCTTCATCACGCTGCCGAAGCAACCCGGCGCCGTGGTCGGTGGCTTCGCCAAGTTGGCCGAACGGCGGCCGGAGGCGCTTCTGCTCATGGTCGGCGCCGACCACAGTGGCGGCGTCTTCCGGAAGCTCGTGGAGTCCCAGGGGCTGGGCCGGCGCGTCCGGACGGCCGGCTACCTCGACCTGGCGAAGTTCCACGTCTACCTGCGGGCGGTCGACGCGATGGTCAACCTGCGATACCCGAGCGCGGGCGAGTCCTCCGGCACCGTGGCCCGGGCGCTCGAAGAGGGCCGGGCGACCATCGTGAACCGGACGGGGTCGTTCGCCCACATCCCCGACGACGTGGCGCTCAAGGTGGAGCTCGACGCCGATCAGACCGAACAGGTCGGGGCACACCTCATCCGGCTGGCCGAGGACTCGTCGTTCCGAGCCGGCCTGGAGGAACGGGCCCGCAGCTACGCCTCGACCGAGCTCGACGCCGGCCGGGCCGCCCGGCGATACCTCGGCGTGGCCGAACGGGCTGCGGCTACGACCGGCCGAACGCCGCACCGGCCCCGGCTCGCCCTCCGGACGGCGTCCGACACGGCTCCGGCCATCCTGCCGATCGGCGGCGCCTCGGACCCGCGGGGGGCCGACCGGGCCATGGACGTCCGGGAGGAGCACCACACCGCGATCGAATGGATGGCCGCGCGTTCGATCCCACCGGCGGGGGGCGCCGTCCAGCTGGACTTGCTGTACCGGCTGATCCTGCGCCGGGCCGACGACCTGGCGGCGATCCGTTCCGCGCAGCTCGCCCTGGCCACCGGCGAAGCCACGCGGGCAGACCTCATCCGGTGGATGGTGGAGAGCCGGGAGTTCCGGGAGATCGAGCTCGCCGAGAAGGTGCTGGCGCAGCTACGGCGCGAGCCCAAGCCGTTCCACCTGGGCGAGGACTACCCCGCGGAGAACATGACCGAACGGGTGGTGGAGATCCCGTGGGTGCTCTCCCGGTGGAGCGGTGAGCAGGCGGTGCTGGACCTCGGCTACGCGAACTCGCTCGGGTACTACCTGACCGCGCTGACCGGCCTGCCGATCGACCGCCTGCACGGGATCGACTGGGCACCCGGGTACGTGCCGGGGATGCTTCGAACCCGCGCCGACCTGCGGGCCATGCCGTACCGGGACGGCGCGTTCGACCTGGTCATCTGCGTGTCGACCATCGAGCACATCGGGCTGGACAACTCCCGGTACGAGGTCGGCGCCGCCAGAGCCGACGCCGGCGACGCGGCGACCATCCGGGAGGTCGAACGCGTCCTGGGACCGGGTGGCCGCCTCCTGATCACGGTCCCGTTCGGCCTGGCCGAGAACCAGAGCTGGTTCGTGCAGTACGACCGGCGGCGGTTCGCGGAGCTGGTGGCGAACACCTCCCTGGAGGTACGCGAGCAGGAGATCTACCACCTCACCGACAGCGGCTGGCGCCCGGCCGCGGACGTCGAGGTCCTGGAGAAGATCCCGTACGCACAGAACGCCCCGGCGGCCCGCGGAGTCCTGTGCGCCGATCTGGTCAAGCCCGCCGGGAACCCGAGGTAGGAGCCCGCCCGCTCAGCCCTTCCGGCGTCGTAGGAACTCCTGTTCGTCGATCGTCTCGACCCCGAGCTGCTTCGCCTTGTCGAGCTTCGACCCCGGGTTCTCCCCCACCACGACGAACGTCGTCTTCTTCGACACGCCGGCGGTGATCTTCGCCCCGGCGTCCACGGCGGCCTTCTCGGCCTCGCTCCGCGACATCGACTCGAGCCCCCCGGTGATGACGATCGTCGCGCCGGTCAGCGGCCCTTCCGGCGGAGCCTCCGGCTCGGGATCCTCCATCCGAACACCGGCCGCCGCCAGGTCGTCAAGAAGCTTGACGTTCTCCGGGTCCCGGAACCAGTCGAACACACTCTGGGCGATCTCGGGGCCGATCCCTTCGATCTCGTTCAGCTCCTCGACCGCGGCCGCGCGGAGCCGGTCGATCGTAGGGAACCGCCGGGTCAGCATCTGGGCCACGGTCCCCCCGACGTGACGGATGTTCAGCGCCTCCAGCAGCCGCCACAGAGGGCGGTCCTTCGAGCCCTCGATGGCGTTCACCAGGTTGTCGATCGACTTCTCCTTGAAGCCCGGGAGCTCGGCGAGCTGTTCGCGCGTCAAGCGGTACACGTCGGCCGGCGTCTGCACCCAGCCGCGGTCCAGGAGCGCGATGCCCGTCTTGTAGCCGAGGTGTTCGATGTCCATGGCCCCCCGGGAGGCGAAGTGGAAGAGCCATTCGATGCTCTGCGCTGGACATCCGCTCTTGTTCGGGCACCGCCAGTAGGCGCCGCCCTCGTCTCGGACCAGCGGGGTCCGGCACGACGGGCAGCGCTTCGGGAACCTCCAGGGCCGGGCCGACTTCGGGCGCTTGGAGAGCACCGGGCCGACGACCTCGGGGATGACGTCGCCGGCCCGCCGGACGATGACCGTGTCGCCCTCCCGGACGTCCTTGCGCTTCACCTCGTTTTCGTTGTGCAGCGTCGCACGGCCGACCGTGACGCCGCCCACGTAGATCGGGTCCAGGATGGCGAACGGCGTGACGATGCCGGTCCGACCGGTGTTCACGGCGATCCCCTGGAGCAGCGTGGTCCGCTCCTCCGGCGGGAACTTGTAGGCCATGGCCCACCGCGGCGCGTGGGACGTGGCTCCCAGTTCGTCCTGCTGGGCGATGGAGTCGACCTTGACCACCACTCCGTCGATCTCGAACCCGACGTCGTGGCGTCTGGCCCGGGTTTCGTCGCAGAACGCGAACACCTCCTCAAGCGTGTCGACCACGCGCGAGTACGGGCTGACCGGCAGCCCGGCCGATCGGAGGTACTGAAGCGCTTCGGATTGCGAGGCGAACCGCTTGCCCTCCACGTACAGCACGCCGTGGCACCACAGCGCGAGCGGCCGCGAGCGGGTGATCTTCGCGTCCTTCTGGCGGAGCGAGCCGGCCGCGGCGTTGCGGGGGTTCGCGAAGACCCGCTGGCCCGCCTCGGCGAGCTGTTCGTTCAGCCGCTCGAAGGCCTTCACCGGGTAGTACACCTCGCCCCGGACATCCAGGCCCGGCGGGACACCGCCGTGCAACCGGTGCGGCACCCCATGGACGGCCTTGATGTTGTTGGTGATGTCCTCGCCGGTGTGGCCGTCGCCCCGCGTCGCACCCCGGACCAGGGCACCGTGCTCGTAGCCAAGCACCACGGCCACCCCGTCGATCTTCAGCTCGCAGACGAAGCGGACCCGGTTGCCGATCACCCGCTCCACCCGCTTGCCCCAGGCTTCGAGTTCCTCGTAGCTGAACGCGTTGTCCAGGGAGAGCATCGGGGCGCGGTGGTGGACCGGGGCGAACAGCTCGGCCACCGGCGTCCCGCCCACCCGCTGAGTGGGGCTGTCGGGCGTGATCAGTTCGGCGAAGTCGGACTCCAGCTGCTCGAGCTCCCGGACGAGCTGGTCGTACTCGAAGTCGGCGACCTCGGGCTCGTCGAGCACGTGGTAGCGGTACGAGTGGTAGTTGATCTGCTGCCGGAGCTCCTCGACCCGCGTCCGCGCGTCGGCGAGCCGGCGCTCCTCAGGCTGGTGGCGCTCCTCGAGTTCCCGATGCCCTTTTCCGGGAGCCTTTGGCATCCGCTACGAGGTCGTCTCGGCGTCCGCGAGATATCCCGAGGCGCCCAACCCACAGATCGCGTATACCGTGGGGGTGGTTCCTCCGCTCGTGGCCGCGGCGAAGTCGGACCGGCCCGTCGTCAGGTTGTTCTGGGCGTCCGTCCACGTGCTGGAGGACGTGCACGGGTTCGCGCACACGAGCAGGCGGGTCTGGTATGCGTTGGTGCTGGCCTGGGAGACCCCGCCGAATACGACGAGGCCCGAGGAGAGGAAGCCGGCACCCGGCCACGCAAGCCCCGTCCCCGCGGGAGCCCCGGGAGGCACTGGGAGCGCGGGCAGCTTGGTCCATCCGTGGGCCGGCCTGAACTTCTCCGCGTCCCGCAGGTAGGTGCCGGCCGTGTTCTCCCCACCCAAGACGAAAGCGGTGGTGGAGTTCGAGGTGTAGCCGAATATCCAGTTGGCCACCCGCATGCTGAACCCGGTGTCGGACCACTGGCCGGAGGCCGGGTCGAACACCCACGTAAAGTCACTGATGCCGTTGATGCCGCCGTTGTCGGTGACCGCCTGGCCGCCGAACAGGTAGAGCTTGCCCCCGATCCAGGCGCACCCTCCGTCCCGGACATACAGGTTCCCCTCTGCCGTCGTGTGCGGATTCACCCCGGTGCTCCACCGAGATCCGGCCGCCACGGCCGGGTCGTAGACCTGCGTCATCGACACGATCGCGCTCGCGACGATCCCGCCCACGACGTACACCTTCGAACCGTCCGTGCAGACGGCGGCCTGCCCGATGGTGCCGGAGGGGACCGTTTCGCTCTCGGCCGACCAGGCCCCGGTCGCCGTGTTCAGCCTTTGCATGTGCCCGTACGCAACGAACCCCGTCGTGAACCCCCCCGGCATGTAGACCTTGCCGCCCAGGAAGACGGCCCTGGTCTGCACGACCGCCCTCTTTGGGTTTCCCGCTGACGACCATGCCGCGCTGGCCGGCCGACGAGCCGCAGCAGGACCGGCCCCTGCCGCGGGGGCGAGCACGACCATGCCGAACGACGCGACGGACGCGATGGCGATCACCTTGGCGGCGACCCCGATGCGGAACGGTCTCCTGTCCATGCCGCAGGCTCCTTCCCAGAACACCCTGAGGCGCGATCGATCGGCGACCCCCTTGGTCCGGTCAGCTCCCGATGAAGAGGTCGAAGCCTTCCAGGTCCTCGTTCAACGTCCAGGCCTCGAGCGCCTGACCGTTGTCGATGTGGAAGACCTGGGCGTTCTTCGACGTGAACTCGCTCCCGTCCGGCTTCCTCGACGTGAGGGTGTACAGCGCCACGACGTGGTCCTCCGAGGCGGTCACGTCGTGGATGTCGAACTCCGGCAGGGCGATCTCGACGCTCTTGGCGAAGAAGCCGAGGACCGCCTCACGGCCCCGGTAGTCGCCGGACAGCTGGTTCTTGCCGGGCACGTGCCAGACCACGTTCTGGTGCAGATGTTCGTTCATCCACTCCATGTCGCCGGCGATGAACGCCTCGTACCCCTGGCGGACCAGCGCGGCGTCTTCCTGTGCTCCCATCGGCCCCTCCTTCTCGACGGCTGGAACCGTGAGCCTACGGGAGCGTGGTTACCCTCGCAATCCGAATGGAGCTCAGCGGAGGGCCTCGCGGATCACGCCACCGCCGAGGACCTCTTCGGCCCCATAGAACACGACGCTCTGACCGGGGGCGATGGCTCGCTGGGGGGTTCGGAACTCCACCCGCGCGGTCGTCCCACGATCGGCCGGCTCGACGACGGCGGGGACGTCTGCGCCCTGGTATCGGACCTTGACGCCGGCCTCGAACGGCCCGCCGGGCGGCGGTCCTCCGGCGACCCACGTGACGCGGTCGGCGACCAGGCCACGACGGGCCAGCAGCTCGCCCGGCCCGACCAGGACCCGGTTGCGCTCCCGGTCCAGTTCGATCACGTAGGAGCGCTGGCCGGTGGACACGCCCAGTCCCCGGCGCTGGCCGACGGTGTAGCGGAACGTGCCGTCGTGGCCCGCCAGCGCTCGGCCGGTGACCGCGTCCACCACCTCGCCGGCCCGCACCAGGTCGGGGGCGTGCTCGGCGAGGAACGCCCCGTGGTCGGCGCCCGGGACGAAGCACACCTCCTGCGAATCGGGCTTTCCGGCGACCGGCAGCCCCAGCCGGAGCGCATGGGCGCGTGTTTCGGCCTTCGTCTGCCCCCCGACGGGGAACATCGTCCGGCGAAGCTGCTCCTGGCCCAGCACGTGGAGGACGTAGGACTGGTCCTTCGCCCCGTCCAGCCCGCGGCCGAGGTGCCAGGCGCCATCGGCGTCCCGCCATGACCGCGCGTAGTGCCCGGTGGCCACCAGGTCGACGCCGAGCTGGTCGGCCCGGTCCAGGAAGGCCCGGAACTTGATGTGCTCGTTGCACCGCACACACGGGTTCGGGGTCCGCCCGGCCCGGTGCTCGGCGAAGAAGTCGGCCAGCACGGTCCGCTCGAAAACCGGCGACATGTCCACGATCTCGAAGTCGAACCCCGCGACGCGAGCCACCTCGGCCGCGTCCGCTTCGGCCCGTGGGCCGCAGCAGCCGTGTTCGACCCCGTCAAGATGGATCAGCTTGAGGTGTGAGCCGAGCACGCGGTAGCCCTGCTCGTGGAGCAACGCGGCGGAGACGGAGGAGTCCACGCCTCCGCTCATCGCCACCAGGATGGACGGCTTGGATCGTGTCACGGGCCGAGGCTAGCAGCCCGCTATCCTGTAGCCGGGCAACGGAACCTACCGGCCCGTAGGTTATGCCGAGCGGGTTGTGTGGTATCTAGACGCCGCAGGACGACCCGGCAGGAAGGGACGTGGGATGAAGATCGCGGTGCTGGTCAAGTACATCCCGAACCCCGAGGGCACGCCCGAGATGGGTTCGGACTTCCGACTGAAGCGGGAAGGCGTCGAGGCCGCGCTCGACCCGGGCGACGAGCACGGCGTCGAAGCCGCGCTGCAGCTGGCGGGCGCGGACGGCGAGGTGACCTACGTCACCATGGGCCCCGAACCCGCCGCCGCCGCGATCCGCCGGGCGCTCAGTATGGGTGGCCACAAGGGCGTGCACGTCAAAGACGACGCCCTGAAAGGCGCCGACGCCCTGGTCACAGCGAAGGCCCTCGCGGCAGCACTCAAGCGCGACCAGTACGACCTGGTCATCACCGGGGTGGAGTCCACCGATGGCTACACGGGCACGCTCCCCATGACCGTCGCCGAGCTGCTCGGCATCCCCAGCGCCACGTTCGCCCGCAAGCTCGAAGCAAAGGACGGCGGGATCAGCATCGAACGCCAGACCGCCGGCGGTTACGACAGCGTCGAATGCTCGCTCCCCGCGCTGGTGACCGTGACGGCTGGGGCGAACGAGCCCCGCTACCCCACCCTCAAAGGCATCATGGCCGCCAAGCAGAAGCCGATGGACACGCTCAGTGTGTCCGACCTCGGCCTGTCGGCGGAGGACGCCACACCGACCCAGGAGGTCATGGGCATCGAACCGGTCCCCGCGAAGGAGGCCGGCGAGATCCTCGAGGCCGGCGACGACACCGCCGCTCGGGTGGTCGAGTTCCTCCGGTCGGCGAAGGTGATCTGACGGTGAGCGGGATCTGGGTCTACGCGGAGGTCTCGTCCGACGGCAAGGTCGAATCGGGCGCGCTGGAGAACCTCACCAAGGCCCGGGACCTCGGCAGCGAGGTCTCGGCGGTGGCCCTCGGACCGGGAGCGTCGCAGGCCGCCGCCCAGCTGGGCGGGTACGGCGCCACCACCCTGTACGCCAGCGACGATGCCGTGTATTCGGACTTCGTCGCCCAGCCGGCCGCGCACGCGCTGGCGGAGCTGGCCGGCCAGCACCAACCCGAGCTGATCCTGTTCTCGGCGACCTACGACTCGCGCGACATCGCCGGCCGGCTGTCCGGGAAGCTCGGTGCCACTCTCATGGCCAACGCCACCGATCTGCTGGGGCCCGATTACGCCCAGACGCAGATCTTCGGCGGCACGCAGATCGTGGACGTCACGCTCTCCGGCCCGGACCCGAAGCTCGTCATCACCCGGCCCAAGTCGTTCGAACCCTCGCCCTCGGGAGGCGGTGCGGCGACCGTGGTCCAGGTCGACGTCGCCGTCCCCGACGAGGCGAAGACGTGCCGACGGGTGGAGCGCCACGAGCAGGCGGCCTCCGGCCCGAAGCTCGAGGCCGCGAAGGTGGTCGTCGCCGGCGGCCGCGGGCTGCAGGACGCGTCGAACTTCAAGCTCCTGGAGGAGCTGGCCCGCGCCATCCCCGGCGCCGCGGTCGGCGCATCCCGAGCGATCGTGGACTCGGGCTGGGTGCCGTACGCGCTGCAGGTCGGGCAAACCGGCAAGACGGTCTCGCCGGAGGTCTATATCGCCGTCGGGATCAGCGGCGCCACCCAGCACCTCGTCGGGATGAAGAACTCGAAACGGATCATCGCCGTCAACAAGGACAAGGACGCCCCGATCTTCCAGTACGCCGACCTCGGGATCGTCGGGGACGCCCTGAAGGTCATCCCGCAGATCATCGAGGCGATCAACGCGACGAAGGGCTGAGGCCGGCGGAGCACCGCGCGAGAGGGGGCGGGCGTTCGTCGCACTCGGCCTCCTCCTGGTGGCGGGCCTGGGCGGCGCCTGCACGCGGACCGTCCTCAAGCGCGTCGAGGTCACCACCGGGGTCCCTCCCGCGCCGCCCGTTCCCGTTCGGTCGCCGGTGCCGGCGCAACCACCGACGGTGTGGGTGGCGGGGACGGTTCGGCAGGTCACCCTTGCCGAGCTGACGGTCCTGGAACCCGAGGGGCCGACCGTGGTTCTGAAGCGATTGGCCGAGAACGCCACACAGCTCTTCGCCATCTCCGGCGGGTCCTGGCACCAGGTCGACGCCGTCCAGGTGGGCACGCTGGTCTGCGCGGAGGCACTGAACACCGGCTCGAACCTCCTTGCGCTGCGGGTGTTCCTGGGCGCTTCGTGCGGGCCATCGGGCCCCTGAGCACGAACCCAACGGAAGGCACGGCCCGAACCCGGCGCGGGCGTGCAGCGTTGCGGACCACGGCGATGGCCTGACATGCTCACGGCGTATGTCCCTCCGCCTCCGTCGCCCCAGGGCCGGCCGCTCCGCCGGCGCGTCCCGCATGACCGCCCAGGATCGCGAGCGTGTCCTCGGGCTCCTCGAACGCTTCGGTTCGAACCCAGGCGCGTTCCTGGTGCGGTATCGCGCGCCGTGGAGCGTCTGGTTCGGGACCGAACACGAGGGCGCGCTCTGCTATATCGAATCCCACCGCACCGCCGTCGTGTGGTCCGATCCCCTGTGCGCGCCGGAGGACGTGGAGGCGTTGTTCGCCGAGTTCACGGCCGCGATGCGGGCGGGCGGTTTCCGGGTGTGCATCCTCGCGGTGCAGGAACCGATGGCCCGGGCAGCGCTGGCCTGCGGATACGCCGTCCTGAAGATCGGCGAAGAGCCGGCGTTCGACCTGGCCACGTGGCGCCCGGCCCGCGGGGACCCGGGCAAGAAGCTCCGGTGGTGTCTGAACCACGCCCGGCGGGCCGGGGTGGCCATCGAGGAGTACCAGCCGGCCCGGGGCCGGGATCTCCGGTTCGAAGCCGAGATGGCAGAGGTCCAGGGGCGGTGGGAGGCTTCGCTGGGCGGTCGCCTGGTGCACTCCTTCCTTCGCACGGCGCCGCTGGACGAGGCGGAGGCGAAGCGGATCTTCGCGGCCAGGCGGAACGGGAAGCTGGAGGCCTTCCTGGCCTGCGTGCCCGTGTACGCCCGGGACGGGTGGTTCTTGGAGGATCTGGTCCGGGTGCCGGAAGCGACGAACGGCACTACCGAGTTTCTGGCCGTCGAGGCGATGGTCCGGCTCCGCGACGACGGGGCGAGGTTCGCCACGCTGGGCATCGCCCCGCTCCGCGGGAGCGACGAACAGATCGACCGCCGGGCGCGATGGATCGTGCCCGCGTTGCGCCTCGCGTTCGACCGGATGGACTCGCGGTATCACTTCGCCTCGCTGTCCCGGTACAAGGCGAAGTTCGGACCGTCGTGGTGGGAACCGCGCTACGCGGCGTTCCTGCCCCCGCGGCCCAGCGTCCGGCTGGTCCGGGCCGCCATCTCGGTCCTGGACCCTGAGCCCGAACCCGCCGGGCGCCCTGCGCCGGCCACGCCACAGCGGGTCGGGAGCCGGCTCGTCGGCGTGCAGGCCCTGGTGTGGTGCTTGGCCAGCCTGCTGGTCCTGGCCCAGGCGCATCTTTCGAACGACCTCACCGAACCGGCAGCCCTGCTGGCCCCCGTCGGCGTGGCCGGCGTGGCGGTGGCGGCCCTGCTCTGGTTCGCCGCACGGCGGATGACCAGGGGGAACGCTGCCTTCTCCCGGCTCCTCGCGGTGCTCCTGGAAGGGACGCTGGTCCTCGGGACGCTGAACCGCCTACACGAGGGGCGCGGCGTCGGGATCGGGATGGTGTCCCTTGCCTCGGCCACCGTGGCGGTGGCGTTGCTGCTGTGGCGATCGCAGCCCCGCGCCGAACCCGCCCCGTTCAGGGCCGATTGAGGACCGGTCGCAGGCCGGTGATGATCCGGCCAAGCCGGACGCGGACGTCGGTCCCGCCGAGGTTCTCGCTGCGATCGAGCAGGTGGTCGGCGACGACCTCCTCGACCGCAGTCATATGCCAGTCGTTGAACCCCCACTCCACGCGACGGACGATGACCGGGGCGAGCGCTTCGAGGTCGTCTGCTTCGGCTTCGGCGGGCATGCTCCCTCCTTCGGCCGGGCGATCGGCCGGCGCGCCGCGAGGGCCGGGGCGCGAGACAATGAGGGGGTGAGCGACGAGCCCGAACCCGACCTCCGGCGCGTCTCCACCGTCCACCTCGGCCAGTACACGCGCGAGACGGCGAACGCGATCGCCGGCGAGCTCGAGGCGGCCGGCATCGTGTGGTGGTACAAGGAGCCCGGGTTCTTGAGCCAGGTGTGGGAGTTCGGCGTCCGGCTGTTCGTCGATCGCGACCGGCTGGCCGAAGCGCAGACCATCTCGGACCGGATCACCGCCGCGCGGAACCCGGCGACGGGGTCCCCGGGCGAACCGCCCGCCTGAGGGCGGCGGACCCTCAGCCCGTTCGCGCCCGTCGATAGTAGATGAGCCCGTCACGTTCGACCTGCTCGGCGCGGCCGTCCTCGATCAGCAGGTCCACGTGGGCAACGACCTCGGAGACCGCCAGGAAGTTGTCGAAGCCTTCGAGCTGAGGGAACAGCTCGTTCGCGAGTTGCCAGCCGGTCTTCCCCGCGCCGTCCAGCATCTTGGCCAGCCGTTCGGTCCGTTCGCGGTGATGGGCGCGCATCTCTTCGATCAGGCCCTTCGGATCCTCGATGGGCGGACCGTGGCCGGGGAAGACCGTGGCCAGCGGCATCCCGGAAAGAAGGTCCAGCGAGGCGATGTACTCGATCAGGCTCCGGCGCCGTTCCGATGGGTCCTGGGGGTCGGGTTCGATCAGCGGGTTCGGGCTGATGTCCAGCAGCAGCGTGTCGCCGGAGAACAAGACCCCGCTCGCCTCGTCCCATAAGCAGACGTGGCCGGCCGTGTGACCGGGCAGGTGGAGCACGTTCAGGCCGAACCCGTCGAAGGCGAGGCGCTCGCCACCGTCCAGGACACCCGACACCGGCACCTCGGGCCGAAGCTCCCCGAGCCTCCGCTCCCGATGGCCCATCTCCACCAGCTCCTCCATGGGCATCCCCGCCTGGAGTAGCAGCTTCCCCGTCGCCACCAGCATCGAGGAGTCGCCGAGCTTCGGCCGGTCGTGCCGGCCGATCAGGATCTCGCAGCCGGACAGGGCATGAAGGCGAGGTGCCATGCCGTAATGGTCGGGATGGCTGTGGGAGATGACGATCCGGGCGATCTGCTGGGGCGCGACGCCGATCGCCGCCAGGCCGAGCAGTAGGGCGTTCTCGGTGGCCGGCGTGTTCGGCCCGCAGTCGAACAGGGTGACCGGGTCGGCCGTGAACACATACACGTTGGCCGGCCCGACGGCGTATGGCGTGGGCACGACGATGCGTTCGAACCGGAGCCCGGTCGGGTACGTGGGCATGCAGCGGCGATTCTAGGATGGCGCCGGTAGCCGGTCTCGCCGCCCCTACGCGGCTTCGGCCTTCTTCTTCCGGCCCCTTGCCACGTAGTAGTGCACGGGCTCGTGCGCCCAGCAGTATTTGGAACGGTTGTAGATCGACAGCTCCGTGGGGCAGCCGTCCTCGGCGCACGTGCGCCCGGACGACCATTGCCGGTTCTTCCTGGGAAGCGGCCGGACGCTCGTGCCTCGGAAGCTGAGCGGCTGCTCTCTCATGCCGCGTTCCTTTCCATCGCCGGGCCGGCGGCCCGGCGGTTGCTCGCGTCGATCAGGGTTCGGTTCAGCCGATCGAGCTCCTCGTGGAACTCGAGGACGTCGTCCCACCCGATCGGGGGGCCCTGGCGCGCCTCCAGAAGCTCGAACGGCGCCAGGCCTCGCGTCTGGTGGATGCCCGCAGCCAGGAGCGTGGCGGCCTCGCGAACGGCCAGAGGTCGGAGGTTCAGGCGACCGCAGGCCGGGCAGACGAATTCGAACAGGGACTGCTCCCGGCCCACGTGGAGCTTGAGCCCGTCGGCCTCGAATCCCACCGGCCCGCACCAGGCGCACCTGGCCTCGAACCTGGCCATCATCTCCGGCCCAGGTTCCGGCCGCACCTTCCTCCTCCGCCTCCAGAACATCTCGATCCCATATACGAACCGGCGGGCCGACCGGATGATTCCCTGCCGGACCCTTCCTGATGTGGTGGTTGGCTGTGGATCGCCTATGGGTCTTCGATCCCGTCCGGTGAGTGTTCGGGTGCGGCCTCGCCGACGTCGAGCAGAGTATCGGGGGGCGCCACCATCTGGACCATCCGCGGTTGGAACCCGATCCCCCGCCAGAACTCCAAAGCGGACTCGTTGTGGGCGAACGTCTTCAGGGTGAGGAGACGGACACCTCGGTCCCGGGCGAAGCCAGCGACCGCCAGGGCGAGCGCCCGGCCGATGCCACGGCCCTGATGGGAGGGCGCCACGACCACGCTGGATAGCTCCATGGCGGGTTCGTCAGAGAAAGACGACGGCACAACCGGATGGCCGAGGGCCGTCCCCAGGACCTCGGCGCCTGCCACCGCGACGAACATCGCCGAGTCCTCCGCCTCCAGGGCGTGCCGGTAGATCGCTTCGACCTCTTCGGCGAGCGAAGCACGGGGTGGGAAGACCCGCCAGGGCGCCTGGAAACGGTTGAGCTCGTGCCACCGCTCGAGCATCCCCGGCAGGTCCTCCGGCCGGGCGGGGCGGACCCGGTACCCGGGCTCCCGGTCAGCCACGCCGCTCCCCGTACAGCAACGCGTTGTAGAACAGCCGTTTCGGCACGAACCGGTACAGCAGGTCGCGGTCCAGCGCGTACAGCCGTCGGTAGGTCCGGTAGGCGAAGGCGCCCCACCGGTCGCCGAGCAGGCCGGGCGGGGCTTCGGCTTCGATCGTCCGGACCGCCCACCCGACCAGCGAGGAGGCCAGCTCCTCCGTCTCCACTCGGACCTCGCGGAACCCGGCCGTCCGCGCCATGTCCGCCAGGCCTGACGGGTCGAACGTGTGCAGGTCGACGCGCCATTCGAAGTCGCGCAGGACCCGATCGGCCTCGCTCGACGGCTCGCCCGGGTGAGGCTTGCGGAGCCGCGGAACCGCCCGGGCCGCGGCCCGCCACGAACGGCTGGTGACCCGCCCGACCGACCGGGCCATCCGGTCGCCGAGGACCGTGGGCTCGCCGGCCACGAACACCGAGCCGCCCGGCCGGAGCACCCGACGCGCCTCCCGGAGCACCCGCGACGGATCCGGGATGTGGTGCAGGAAGGCGTGTCCCACCACCAGGTCGAAGCTTCCGTCTGGGTACGGCAGGGATTCGGCGTCGGCCACTCGGGCTCGCGCGTCGCATCCGAGCGTCCGGGCCGTCTCCAGGAACGCGGCGACCATCCCAGGTGAGATGTCGGAGGCGTGGACCTCTCCAGCGAACCCCGCCTGCCACAGGTTCAGCAGGAAGAAGCCTGTCCCGCACCCGAGCTCCAGGACCCGTTCGTACCGGGCCCTCGGCAGCATCCGTTCGGCGCGCTCCCCCACGTAGGAGATGCAGCGATCGTCGAAGGAGATCGCCCACTTCGCGTCGTAGGTGCGGGCCGCCGCGTCGTGGTACAGGACGTTCGCCGACTTCGGATCCACGGGGCGCGCTTCGACCTGCGAGGACTCGACGCGTTGCGCCACGGGTTACCTCCCGGCGAACGTGGCCTTGCCGGGTCCTTGCTCCAGCAGCGAGGTCATGCCCGTCTTCTGGTCCTCGGTCGAGAACAGGTCAGCGAAGACCTCCCGCTCCAGGACGATGCCCGCCCGGAACTCGCCCCGGGCGCCCCAGTTGGTAGCCACCTTGGCGGCCCGGAGCGCCACGCGGGGGCCATCGGCGTACCTGCGGGCCCGCTCGACGGCCTTGGTGTACACCTCCTCGGCCGGGAAGACGTCGTTGACCAGCCCGATCGCCTTCGCCTCCTCGGATCTCACCGGCCGGCCGGAGTAGATGATGTCCTTAGCCCGCCCCAGACCGACGAGGCGGGGCAGCCGCTGGGTCCCGCCGGCTCCGGGGATGATCCCGAGCATGATCTCCGGCTGCCCGAGCCGCGCGTCCTCGGCGCAGAAGCGCAGGTCCGCGCACATGGCCAGCTCGAGCCCGCCGCCCAGACAGTAGCCGTTGATCGCGGCGATGGTGACCTTCGGGATCTCTTCGACCTCGTTGTAGACGTCCTGGAGGCCCTGGATCATCGGCTTCACCTCGCGGGGCGTCATGTCGACCATCATCTTCACGTCGGCCCCGGCGGCGAAGATCTGCGGCCCGCCCCAGATCACCACCGCGCCGACGTCCTCGCGCATGGAGGCCTCCTCCGCGGCCTCGCGAAGCTGCCGCGTGAGCACGTCGTTGATCGCGTTCATGGGCGGCCGGTCGAGCCGGATCGTGGCGACGCCGTCTTCGACCTCGAGGCGAACGAACTCTCCCATGGGAACCCTCCTTTCGGACCCGCGCAGCGAACGCCGTCGCGGTGCGGGTGAGTCTATTCGGGACCCGTCGAAGCGTGCTCAGCCGACGAGCGAGCCAAACCATCTCGGAGCATTGTCCGGGTCACGCCGAACTCCGCAGCGGCATCAGGCGCATCCGCCAGGCTGTCGGCGGCCAGGACCTCGAGGGTGGGCACGTCGACCAGTTCCCGACCCAGCCGGGCCATCAGCGCGATGGCCTTCGGCCGGAGGTGCCACCGCCGGCGGTGTGCGCCGCCGGCGAGGTCGGCGAACCCGTCCGCCGTCACGCGGTCCGGCCCCTCCAGGCCCCAGACCCCAGACGTCTCGTGGCCCCGGTCGTCGGCGGCGGCCAGCACGGCGGCCACGTCGTCGACGAACACCGGGGCGTAGACCTGCGAACCGCTACCGACCATGAAGGAGGGCCGGCGGCGGGCCTGCCGGACCATCGACGCCAGCCACGCGCTGCCCGGCCCGTAGACGAGCGTGCACCGGATCACCACGCGTTCGAACGAGGCGGCCTCCAGCGCCGCTTCGGCCTGCCCCTTCGCTGCAAGGTACGGATTGGCCGAGCCGGGCGAGGCTCCCGGGTAGCTCAGGTAGAGGAAGCGGCGAACCTCCGCCCGCTCGGCGGCTCGGATCACGGGCAGGAGGGTCCCCAGGATCGCCTGTTCGTAGGTCTGCCCGGGGCCGGGGTTCAGCCCGCCGGCAAGGTGGCAGACCGTGTGGGCACCCGACATCACGACCCGCAGGGTGGGTTCGTCCGATATCGAACCGACCGCTACCTTCGCGCCGAGCGCCCGCAGGTCCTCGGCGGCCTCGGGGTGCCGCACATAGGCCCTGACCTGCGGTGATGCCTTCGCGAAGGCCACCGTCGCCCGGCGTCCGATCAGCCCCGACGCCCCTGTGACCACGACCGGCATGGCGGGCATGCTAGCTGCCCGGAAGGGGGTCGAAAAGGTCCGGCCAAGCTGTTTAGACGAGAGTGTCCTGGGAAGTCATAGTGTTGGACGGGCGGTTCGCCGGACCTCCGAACCCCCCCTCGCAACGACGACCGTCCGTGTGGGAAGAGCCGCTCCTCTCCGGAGCGGCTCTTTTCCTGCCGGGCTCGGACGCCTCCTGCTCAGCCACCGGCCAACGCATAGAGGCGCCAGGCGCCGGGCAGCCCTTTCAGCTCGTGTTCGCCGCGGTCGTCGAACATCAGGCCCGAGCCCGCGACCAGGTCCTTCACGGTGCTGGACACCAGGACCTCGCCCTCCGAGGCGAGGGAGGCCACCCGCGCTCCGATGTGCACGGCGATCCCCCCGACCTTGCCGTCAACGACTTCGCATTCGCCAGTGTGAAGACCGGCTCGGACCTCCAGCCCGAGGGGTCGGACGCCGTCCACGATGGCGGAGGCGCACCGGATCGCCCGGGCGGGCCCGTCGAAGCTGGCGAAGAAGCCATCGCCCGCCGTGTCGATCTCGCGGCCGGAGAACCGAACCAGCTGTCGGCGGACGAACGCATGATGCTGCTGGAGCAGCTCACGCCACTGGCGATCGCCCAATTTCGATGAGCTTGCCGGTCGACCCGGCGATGTCGGTGAACAGCACCGTGGCCAAGACCCGCTCCTCCTCGACGACCTCCCACTCGCCGCCCTGCCACATGGCGCGCAGGAAGGGTTCGACCTCCCGTACGATCTGCAGGGAATCGACCCACCAGCCGTGATCCGCCCCGGACAGCTCCACGAACTCGGCTCCGGGGATGTGCCGAGCGAGATACCGGCCCAGATCCGGCACCACGTCCTCGTCGCCCACACGGTGAAGGACGAGCGTGGCGACCCGGATCGCCGGCAGCGTATGGCGAACGTCGATCTCGCTGTTCATCAGGGAGAGGGCCCTAAGCGCTCCGGGGCTGGCGCTCGTCTGCACCCACCGTCGCCACCACCGCTTGACCCCCTCGTCGAGGGCGGTGCTGGGGGCCAGACTCAGGAGCGCTTCGTCCAGCCACGGCTCGGTGCCCCGTCGATCATCGTTCTGCTTGATGCCGGCCAGCACTTCGTCGTATGTCCGCCCCCACGGAAAGTCGTCGGCCCGCATGAAGCTGGGCAGGGTCCCGTACAGGACGAGGGCCGCGGTGCGTTCGGGGTAGGTCGCGGCGAACAGCATGGACATCGGTCCGCCCTCGGAGAAGCCCATGATCGCCGCACGCCTCGATCCAACGGCATCCATCACGGCTCGGATATCGTCCATCCGGGTCTCGAGGTCGGGGATCCCGGTGGTCCGGTCGGACAGGCCGGTCCCCCGCTTGTCGAACAGGATCAGCCGCGCGAACGAGGCGATGCCACGATAGAACTCGGCAGGGGTCCCCTCCCAGGCGACGCCGAGGTTCGACAGCACCCATCCACTCACGAACACGACGTCGAACGGACCCTCTCCCAGGACCGAGTACGCGATGCTGACGTCGCCGCTCTTCGCGTACCGGATCTCTGGCGCGTCCACCGCTTCGTAGTGTCGCGCGAGAGGCCCACCGGCCGCAAGACGGCGAACGTCCGGCTCGCGACCTCGCCGCCCCGCACGGGCACTACTATGCATGTGCAACGGTCGCCGCTATGCTGGGATCGACATGTCCATCGCAACCACGCATGCGTCCGCGCAGGTCGCCCGTTCGGCCTCCAGCGAATCGGTCGTCGAGATGCTCCGCGGGAGGGGCTTGCGGATGACGCCGCAGCGGCTGGCCATCGTCGGCGAGATCATGGCCACGAAGGGCCACATCAGCCCGGCCGCCGTGGCCCGCCGGGTCCGCGATCGCGTGCCCGGCGTGAACCCTTCGACCATCTACCGGACCCTCGGTCTCCTGGAGGAGCTCGGGGTCCTCTCACACGCCCACCTGGAGTCGGGGGCGGAGTACCACCGCCGGGCCGAGGCCCAGCACGTCCACCTGACCTGCTCGAGGTGCGGCGCGGAGGATTCGCTGTCCATGGAGGAGGCCGAACGGATGAAGGGCCTCATCGTCCGCCACCATGGCTTCCAGCCGGACCTGACGCACTTCGCCATCTCCGGGCTCTGCGCCGGGTGCGCCGGGAAGGCCTGACCCCCGGGCGCGGTAGGCTGGCCGTCGTGGCCGACCTGCACGACGAACTTCGAACCTTCTGGAACGAGGACGCCCACACCTACGACCGCTCGCCGTCCCACGCACTGACCGACCCCGTGGAGGCCGCAGCGTGGCGGGCGATCCTGCTGCGGCACCTGCCGCCACCGCCGGCCACGGTGCTCGACGCCGGGGCGGGCACCGGCGCGATGTCGCTCCTGGCGGCCGAGCTCGGATACCGGGTCACGGCGCTTGACCTGTCCCCCGGGATGCTGGCTCGCGCGAAGGAGAAGGCCGTGGCGCGCGGGCTGGAACTGGAGACCGTGGTCGGACCGGCCGGGGAGCCGCCGGCGGGGCCGTTCGACGCGGTCATGGAGCGGCACCTGCTGTGGACGACGCCCGATCCCGGCGCGGCGCTTCGAGCGTGGCGCGAGGTCGCCCCTTCCGGCCGGCTGGTGGTGCTCGAAGGGATCTGGGCGCGCACTTCTCTCGCCTGGCGAGCCCGCGACGCCGCCGCCCGAACGGTCCGGCCGCTGCTCGGGGTCCGCCACGACCATCACGGCTCCTACGGCGAAGAGCTGAAGGCATCACTCCCGCTCATGCACGCGGAGTCGGCGGTCCCATGGATCGAGGCCGTCCAGGCCGCCGGCTGGCGGAACCTGCGGATCGAACGCCTCCGGGACGTCGAATGGGCCCGGCGGATGGCCCAGCCGTGGCCGCTGGGCTGGCTCGAGGGCTCGCCGCACTTCGCGATCGCCGCGGACGCCTGAGCGGGACGACCGGTTACGGTTCGACCCGGAACGTGACCATCGCCGTCACCCTCGAGGCGGAACGGCGCGTGACGACCCTCATCGTGGGGGCCGGGCACCCTTCCGCCTGGCGGACCGCTTCGCCCGGCGGGCCCGGTATTCGGTCCGAATGATCACCCACAGAACGGCGATCCCCAGCAGGCCCACGACCAGCCAGTCCACGTACCTCACCGCCGAGACCTGACCGATCGACCCGCTCGCGCTGAAGGTCATGCTCACCACCTGGTCGTCCACGCATACGTGCAGCTCACAGGATGGCGGATCGTGGCAGCCATGGCGAGCGGAAGGGGAAGTGCGAGGAATAGCTGCTGCTACAAGGGCCAGTTGCAAGGGATTGCAACTGGCCCTACAATCACTCGGTCTTGTGATTCCGCTTCGAAGCTTCGCGGAAGGTGGGGAGCTAGGGACCCCCCGCTGGCTCGGGCTTCCAGACCGGAAGGGTGAACGGGATGATCGCCGTCGCGGCAGCTGAGGGACTGCGGATCGGACTCATCGCCACCGTGTTCGGATTCGGGTTCCGGCACGGCATCGACTGGGATCACATCGCGGCGATCACCGACATCACGAGTTCCCAGGACAACTCCCGGACGTCGATGTTCTTCGCCACGCTCTATGCCCTGGGACACGCTCTGGTCGTGTTCGTCCTCGGCGTCGGTGCCATCGCGTTGGGGGAGAATCTCCCCTCCGGAATCGACAGGGTTCTGGAGCGCGTGGTGGGCGCCACCCTGATCGTCCTCGGCGTCTTCGTCTTCTACTCCCTGATCAAGCACGGGCGCGATTTCCGCATGAGGAGCCGTTGGATGCTCATCTTCGCCGGGGTCCGCAAAGGGGTCCGGTGGGTTCGCGGCCGTCTGGGCAGGCCGGAAGAGGTTCTGATCGAGCACGACCACGAGCACCGCACGGGGGATCCGGACGACGAGCCGCTGCTAGCGTCGCCACAGGATCGAGAACGCTCGGTAGCGGTGGCGCCGCGAACCCATGCGCACCGGCACCTCCATCGAGCGCCCATGCCGGACGACCCGTTCATGAACTACGGCAAGGTCACGGCGTTCCTCGTGGGGATGATCCACGGGATCGGTGCGGAGACCCCCACGCAGGTGCTGCTGTTCTTCGTCGCGGCGGGCGCCGCCGGGCGAGGGATCGGCCTGGTGCTGCTGGTGGTGTTCCTGGTCGGGCTCCTCACGTCGAATACCCTGATCGCCCTGACCTCGACGTTCGGATATCTCAGGGCATCGCGGCGCTTTGCCCTCTACGCGGCGGTGGCCGTCCTCACCGCAGTGTTCAGCCTCACGATCGGGACGATCTTCCTGTTTGGCCGGTCCACGCTTCTCCCAGCCATCTTCGGAGGTTGATGAACGGTCGTCGGGTCAAAGGCGCCGCCACTCCCTCCATCGCGCCGCGATCACTACGCGTTGCGGCTGCACGGGCCGGGCCTACCATCGGCTCTCATCCGCACGAGGCACCCGCTTCCCGCTGCCGGGTCACCCGATCGCGTCGAGCCGCCGGTTCAGCCGCTCCCCGGCGCGGCACCCGGACCGGTACCAGGCGCCGGCGACCAGGAGCATCGCCGGCAGCATGGCGAACGAGCCCAGCAGCCACATGGCGAGGTGTTCGAGGTCGTGGACCGGAGGATGCTCGAGCGCCAGCTCATAGAAGGGCGTGAAGTGCGTGCCGACCAGAACCGCCGCCAGCGCCCCGGCGCCGGCCACCGGATTCGAGAGGACGCCTGCCGTACGCCCGTGCAGGATCGCGTGCAGCCGCTCCCGCGCCGGTAGGCCGACGGCTCGAAGCAGCAGCGTGACGGGCCTCCCGAGCAACATCAACGGCACGGCCACCATGATCAGCAGCAGGTGCTGAATCATGTGGACCCAGAGCAGCACTCGAGCGTACGCGTCCACCGGGCCCTGGAGCGCGACCGAGATCATCGCCAGGCCCGACAGGAACGCGAGAACCCTGGTCGCGGGCCAGGGAGCCCGCGGATACCGAAGCCGAACCCTCCGCACGCCGAACAGATAGGCCCAGCCCGTGAAGAGCAGCGCGAGGAGCACGAGGGGTGCGAGCTGCCACGCGGTGAGCACCCGGAGCAGGTTCGGCCTCGGCATTGGACTCTGCCCAGCCTACGCCGAGAGGGCGGTTCGGTGCAGCGTTCGCCCTCAGGCCACCACGCGCTCGGGTGCGCCGACCGCCGGGCCTTCGATGGCCACCCCGATCGTCCCCAGGCTCCGGCCGCTGGTGTCCCGGAGCGGGGCGACCCGGCAGTGGAACAACCTGCCGCGCATCCGGAACTCGTACGTGATGGTCTCGCCGGCGATGGCCCGGCGGTGGGCGGCGATCAGTTCGTCGCGCGGATCGTCGGTCTCGAAGAACTCCTCCAGGCTGATCCCGACCACCTGGTTCGGACCGATCCCCAGTCCGGCAAGCCCTCGGCCGAGCAACGAGGTGAACCGGAGGTCTCGATCCGTGGTCCAGAACAGCGCCGGGAGCTGGTCGACCAGCGCGCGGACGGAGTCGCCGAGCACGACCGGGGGCTCCGGAGGAACCGATCGGGTGACGTCCACCGTGATGCCGCGAAGCTCCCACTGCTTCATGACGTCTCCTGGTCGCGGGCTGACCCGAGCCTAGCGATTCCCACCGGTTCGCGCAATCGCCCAGCTGGCCGACAGGCCGGTATGCCGGTGTATCGGATCAGAACCGCGGGTCTTCGGTGTACTCCCCGAACACCCCGCGGAGCGCGTCGACGATCTCGCCCTCCGTGCAGTACGCGCGGGCGCAGACGACCAGGATGGGGATGAGGTTCTCGTCCGTCCGCGCAGCCGACGTCAGCCGCGCCAGCGCGGCATCCGCTTTCGTCTGGTCGCGGCGCGCGCGCATCGCCGTGACGGTTCGGACCTGGCGCTCCTCGGTCTCCGGCGGGATCACCAGCACATCGAGCGGCGAATCCTCCGGATTGACGAACTCGTTCACCCCGACCTTGATCAGCCGGCCCTTCTCGTACAGCTCCTGCTCGCGGAAGGCGGCGTCGGCGATCTCGGACTGGAAGTAGCCGCGTTCGATCCCGACCAGCATGCCCTCCAACATGGAGCCGCGCCCCATCTCCTTGATCTTCGAGAAGTACTCTTCGGCGGCCTGCTCCATCCGGTTGGTGAGCGACTCGACGAAGTATGAACCGCCCAGGGGGTCGATGACGTGCGTGACGCCGGTCTCGTGGGCGACGATCTGCTGGGTCCGAAGCGCGATCTCGGCGGCTTTCTCCGTGGGTAGGGCGAGGACCTCGTCCAGCGCGTTCGTGTGGAGCGACTGCGTGCCGCCGAGCACCGCCGCCAGCGCCTCGATCGCCGTCCGCACGATGTTGTTCTCCGGCTGCTGCGCGGTCAGCGAGCACCCGGCGGTCTGCGTGTGGAACCGGAGCCGGAGCGCCTGTTCCGTCTTCGCGCCGTACACGTCGCGCAGCCAATGAGCCCAGATCCGGCGGGCCGCGCGGTACTTGGCGATCTC
>DHWS01000082.1:0-462 GCA_002413305.1 Actinobacteria bacterium UBA5176
ATCCGAGACTGGACGCCTTCGACCGGCTGAAGGCTGCGACACTCGAGGGCGCACCGCGCGAGGAGTGGTTTAGGCGCTGGCGACCGCGTTGGTCGTGGTCGCGATCACCGCGATGCCGAACAGACACGACAGACGGACGTGGCGCGAGGCGGTCATCCGGATCGGCCGCGAGACCAGATCGGTGTCCGAGACCTGGAATGTCATCCCGATGGTGAACGCAACGTATGCGAAGTCACCGTAGTCGGGAGCTCGATCGTCGCGGAAGTCCATCCCGCACCGGCCGCGTACCCCGACCCGAAGAGTTGGTCTCCGCAAAGGGACCGGCGCCAGGTACATGAACGACGTCGGCCGAACCCAAACACCTTTGCTCAGCCGAGAAGACCTCTGGTCCACTCCTGGAGAGGCAGGTTCGTCGTTGGAGCTCGAACGACCTCTGCAAGGACGGAGCGCCTACGATGCGAG
>DHWS01000082.1:713-6109 GCA_002413305.1 Actinobacteria bacterium UBA5176
GACGTCTCGATCGAGCGGTGGCTCGCCGGACACCGCGACAGCGTCCTCAACACCGCGACTGCCGTTCTCTCGGCGATGGCGAACACGCAGGTCGTGACCGTCGTGGGTCTAGCCCTGGCCGCCGTCGCGGGTCTCACCTGGCGTCGGTGGCGCGAACCGATGCTGCTCGTCATCGCGCTCGTCGGCGAGCTGGCGATCTTCCTCAGCGTGACTGCGATCGTCCACAGGTCTCGGCCGCCGGTCCTACGTCTCGACGTCGCTCCGCCAACGTCGAGCTTCCCATCTGGGCACACGACCGCCGCGGTCGTGCTCTACGGCGCGTTGGCGCTGCTGGCCACCGAACGGTTCCGCGGACGCGCGCTCCACCTCTTCGCGGTGATCGTCGCGATCGTCATCCCACTCCTCGTGGGGGCGTCGCGCATGTACCGGGGGATGCACTACCCGACGGACGTGGTCGGAGGCCTCGCCCTCGGGGTCGCGTGGCTCACGGTGTCATTACACGGTGTCCGGATTGGCGTCTTCCACCGCCGCTGCAGGCACGGAAGCCCGCACGACCCCGCTTGAAACCGATCCGGCTGCGGATGGAACCAGTCCGTGGACCACCCGTCCGTGGGGCGTTCCTGCAGGTCAGAAGTGTGGCGAGGGGCAGAATCGAACTGCCGACACCGCGGTTTTCAGCCGCGTGCTCTGCCATCTGAGCTACCTCGCCGAGTGGCCGACCCCCCGCACAGCGAGGGCGAGAGCCTCGCGGTCCCGACCGGATTTGAACCGGCGATCTCCGCCTTGACAGGGCGGCGTGTTAACCAGGCTACACCACGGGACCCTATGGACTTCGTGCCCCCAACGGGATTCGAACCCGTGTCTCCGCCTTGAAAGGGCGACATCCTCGGCCGCTAGACGATGGGGGCGTCATCCCACCTGCCCCCCGGCCAAGAGGGAGCGCACGTGAGTATACCGCCGGCCCGCCCCGCCCCCGGTCGCGCAGGCGGGCTACGTCAGGCCCGAACGCCACCGGCCCGGCACCGGGCCGGCGAACTCCACGTCACCGGCTCCCACGAAGGTGGCCAGCTCGTGGATGGCCGAACGCACGGCCCTCGCGGTGGTTCGATCCTGCGGCGCGCCCGGCAGCTGATGGACGGCCTTCACGACCAGGACCGAGCGGGCCCGGTCGGCGGCCGCGTCGACCATGCCGATGAACCGGTCGCCGTGGAGGATCGGAAGGGCGTAGTAGCCGTACGTGCGCCTGTCCGCCGGCACGTAGATCTCCATCCGGTACCGGAAGCCGAACATCGCCTCGGTCCGTTCGCGGTCGTTGATCAGGTTGTCGAAGGGCGACAGCAGGACGGTCCGGGGTTCCCATCCGTCCTCGGCCTCCAGCCGGTCGAGGAGCGGTTCGTCTTCGGCATGGACGAGCCACCGGCCGGGCAGGACGCCGGCGGACTCGTCCTCCACCGCCACCGGCACGATCGCGCCGGACCGTTCGAGCCGCGGAAGCACCTCCTCCAAGCCCGGATACCGCCACCGCGTGAAGTGGCCCTTGATGTGCTTCAGGGTGGCGACGCCCAGGGCCCGGAGGGAGAGCTGCGCCGAGCGGGCCACGATCTGGACGTCGGTGAGCGTCTGCCGTGGGCGGTCGGGAAGCACCTTCTCGGTCAGGTCCCACAGCTTCTCCAAGCCCTCCCGCCGGGAGACCATCACCCGTCCCTCGACCCAGAAGTGGTCGAGCATCCGTTCGACGTTGCGCTCGTTGGTCCACCCGGTGGACTTCCACCCATACGAAACGTGCCCGGGTTCGATGTCCCGAAGCCGGATGGGGCCGCGGTCGCGAACCGCTCGAAGGACGGTTCGCCGTAGCGATGGGTTCTGCCGGACCCACTCGAGCATCCGCCGGCTCTGCGGAGTCGCGCCCCTGCGTCGCCGCCGCATCAGCAGGCGGTGCAGCGGATAGTCCTCGATCAGGACGATAGAGGCTGCCAGCGCCCAGTATTCGAAGAGCGCCCGATCACGCCAGAGCAGGCGGTCCAACTCGGCGAGCGGGTAGGGGCCGAGGCGGCTGAACAGCACCAGCTGATGGCTGCGGGCCACCACGTTGATCGGGTCGAGCTGAAGCGCGCGGAGGTCCCGGGCGACCTCCATGATCCCCGTCGCGTCGGCAGGCGGGCGCGGTCCGGCCAGGCGCTGGCGGGTGACGGCCAGCCGCCTGGCCGTCCGGAGGGAGATCGAACGCTGGGCCATGGGCCGTCAATGTGTAGCAGACGGCGGCGACGCCCGGTGGCGGAACCTCAGTACACCCAGAAGTCGGCGTGCATCCCGGCCGCGTAGTGGCCCGCCAGGTTGCACACCAGGGCCACGTGCCCGGCTTTCAAGTCCACGGTGAGCAGCTGGGAGGTCCCGGCGGGCAGGGAGGCGCCGGTGTCCACCACCGCGGTCCCCGCCGCGTCCTCGTCGATCCGGTTGGCCTCCCCCTCGAAGGAGGTGATGGGGTAGGCCCCGGCCGGGGTCTTCGTGGCGAAGCCGACCAGCTCGTGCTCCATGGTGTCGGTGTTCGTGATCAGGAACGTCACCTTGCCCGCCGGAGCGGTGATCGAGGAGAGATGGATGAACATCGAGGTGGCGCTGGTCGAGCCGAGCTGCACCTCGACGATGGGGGAGTTCAGCACCTGCGGCCCGGCGGACGCGCCGGTCGCCTTCGGCTGCGATGCGTTCGGCAGGCGGGCGAGCGTGCTCCACCCCCCTGCAGTCACCGACCCCTGTCCCGCGATGCACGCCGGCAACAGCAGCAGCATGAGCGCGAACATGCCCGACCTCTTCATCGCCACGGTCATCCTCCTCGAACCGTCCGTCGAAGACTCTGCGGCGAGCGTAGCTCGGCGAGGAGGGTCAGGTGGCCCGTTCCACAAGGGTCGTACGGCTCGAGCCAGCACCATTCCGCGTGACCGCGTTGTGAAAGGGTCGGCTGCCGGATCTTCCCGCCGGCCAGTTTCGGGGGGGGGGACCTGGCCGCGCTCTGTCCCCGACCCTGACAATAGGGTGCCCCGTGCGAAGTGGGCAGACCAGGCTCACGGGGCGAGGGAGAAGGGGGGGTACCTGTCGGTGACCAGCAGGAAGGCATACGCGATGACCCGCTGCCCCCATCGAAAGACGCCCTCCACGAAGTCGAACAGTCCCCTCGGGTACCGCCCGGTGAACAGGATGGCGAACCAGGCGATGACGGTGACCACGAGCGCCGCGATCCATAGGAAGATCAGCACGATGAAATGCGGGATCGCCAGGAACCACTTCACCAGGGGAAGCCACCGGTTCAGGTCGTGGGCCGCATCGGGGTAGACGTAGTCCAGGTGGACGGACTGCGGTTGGTCGGTTGCCGGGTATCGGTCGTCCATGAGCGCGACGTAGATGACGACCCGATTGGTGAACCGCTGCAGTTCAAGGTTCCAGTCGAACCACCACCGCGGGTACTTCCGCCGGAACAGGATCATGAGGAGGGGGCCGACGAACAGCATGCCGCCGGCGCCTGCCGACACGGCGACGGAGCGCCCATTGGCGTACGTGCGGCTCCAGACCCCACCGGACACGGTCCCCAAGAGGATCAGGATCGGGATGGCCACGAAGATCCGGAAGGCCGTCGTCAGCCTGTTCAGCGGGCGATCCGGATAGTCGACCGAGAACTGCACCGGGTACTGCGCCTGCTGCATCATCATGCTCCCCCCTTGCTCGCGGCGGCCTCTGGCAGCAATTCCACGGCACCGGGCGGCGAGACGCAAGTGCAAGTTCGCGTTCTCGCTGCACCGGAGGATCCTCGAGAGTGTGTCACGGATCAGGCGGAGCCAGCGTCACCCATCAGGCGAAGCCGTGTCACCCATCAGCCAGAGCCGATGTGTCACGCATCAGGCGGAACCAAACACCTGATGGAGTGGGCCGTGGAGGGATCGAACCTCCGACACGAGGATTAAAAGTCCCCTGCTCTACCACTGAGCTAACGGCCCGGGCGCGATTGTAGCCGCGCGCTGTCAGGCCTCCGCCCGGGTCGACGTCGGGCCTTCGGGACCCATCGGGGGCGGGGTCCAGCGGTACCCGTTCGTGATCGGGAGCCGGCGGTCACGCCCGAACGCCTTGGGAGTGATCTTGACGCCGGGCGCGGCCTGCCGCCGTTTGTACTCGGCCCGGTCGACGAGTTCGACCACCCGCCACACCAGCGACGGGTCGAACCCCTCCGTGATGATCTCCTCCGGCGAACGGTCCTGCTCGACGTAGCGTTCCAGCACCGGGTCGAGCCGGTCGTAGGGTGGGAGCGAATCGGTGTCCTTCTGGCCGGGGCGCAGCTCGGCAGAGGGTGGCTTCGTCAACACGCGCTCGGGGATCGGTGGCGGGTCCGACCGGCCGTTGCGCCACGCGGCCAGCTCGTAGACGAGTGTCTTCGGCACGTCCTTGATCGGGGCGAACCCGCCGGCCATGTCCCCGTACAGGGTCGAATACCCGGTGGCCATCTCGCTCTTGTTGCCGGTGGCCAGGACCAGCGACCCGAACTTGTTCGACAGGGCCATCAGCAGGTTGCCGCGGATGCGGGCCTGGAGGTTCTCCTCGGCCACGTTCTCGGGCTGGTCGCGGAAGACGTCGTCCAGGGCCGAAAAGTTCGCCTTCAGCACGTCGTCGATGCGGATCTCGTCCAGGCGGACCCCCAGCCGGCGGGCGATCTCGGTCGCGTCGAGCACGCTCTCGGCCGAGGAGTAGGGAGACGGCATGGCCACGGTTCGAACCGCCTCCGGTCCGAGCGCGTCGACCGCCAGGACGGCCGTGAGGGCCGAGTCGATCCCGCCGGACAGTCCGATCACCACCTGCCGGAAGGCGTTCTTCCGGACGTAGTCGCCCAGGCCGAGCCTCAGGGCAAGGTAGACCTCTTCCGCGCCTTCGGGCCACGGCGGGCGGGAGGCGTCGGGGAGTGGCTTCGCGACAGCATGAGCTCCTCGCACGTCGGGGCCGGGATAGGTTGCGGGCGCCTGGGGCACGTCGATGTCCACGACCAGCAGGTCCTCTTCGAACATCGCGGCGTGCCAGGCGAGGTCGCCCGCGGGGGAGACGACCATCGAGCCGCCGTCGAAGACCAGCTCGTCCTGCCCCCCGACCGCGTTGACGTAGACGATCCACGCGCCCGTCTCGCGCGCACGGTCCCGGCAGATCTGCAGCCGCTCCGAGATCTTGCGCTCGTGGTACGGCGATGCGTTGATGTTCGGGATGACCTTCGTGCCCAGGCCTGCGTAGCCGGTCCACGGCAGGCCTGGCCGCCACGCGTCCTCGCACACCGACAGCCCCAGCGCCGACGACGCCAGGCGGACCGGGCAGGCCGCCTCGCCGGGGACGAAGTACCGCTGCTCGTCGAACACGCCGTAGTTCGGGAG
>DHWS01000082.1:6212-36403 GCA_002413305.1 Actinobacteria bacterium UBA5176
TCGAACACGCCGTAGTTCGGGAGCCGGACCTTGTGGTAGCGGGCGACCACATGCCCACCGTGCACCAGCCCGGCGGCGTTGTGCAGTCCCGCATCCGTGCGATCGACGAATCCGGTCAGGACCGGGCAGCCGCCCGCGGTTCGCTCCGCCAGGTCCTTCAGGGCGGCGAGGTTGTCCCGGACGAACTCCGGGCGGAGCAGCAGGTCCTCGGGCGGATAGCCGGTGATTGCCAGCTCCGGGAAACAGACGAGGTCGGCGCCGGCCTCGGTGGCCCGGGCGGCCCATGCGACCATCCGGTCCACGTTCCCACCGAGGTCGCCGACCGTCGGGTTGATCTGCCCGAGCGCGATCCGGATGGCCATGGCCCGGCAAGCCTAGCGCCGGGCTACAGCAGCGGCAGGTACCGCTCCAGCTCGTACGGCGTCACGTAGGCCTTGTAGCCGTCCCACTCCTCGCGCTTGTTGCGGATCAGGTACTCGAAGACGTGGTCGCCGAGCGTCTCCCGCACCAGTTCCGAGCGCTCGGTGGCGGCGATCGCTTCGAACAGATCCTCGGGGAGCGATTCGATCCCGGCGGCGCGGCGTTCGTCCTCGCTCATCTCGTAGATGTTGTTCGACGCCTCCGGCGGGAGCTCGTACTCGTGCTCGATGCCGGCCAGGCCTGCGGAGAGCATGCACGCGAACGCCAGGTACGGGTTGCACGCGGGGTCGGGGGAGCGGAACTCGATGCGCGTGGCCTCCTCCTTGCCGGGCTTGTACATCGGCACCCGGACCAGCGCGCTGCGGTTCCGGCGCGCCCAGCAGATGTAGACGGGCGCTTCGAACCCCGGCACCAGGCGCTTGTAGGAGTTCACCCACTGGTTGGTGATGAGCGTGATCTCCTTGGCGTGCCGCAGGATCCCCGCGATGTAGGCCTTGCCGGTCTTGGACAGGTGGTACTCGTCGGTGGGGTCGAAGAACGCGTTGCGGTCGCCCTCGAACAGGGACTGATGGGTGTGCATGCCGGATCCGTTGACGCCCATAACCGGCTTCGGCATGAACGTGGCGTACACGCCGAACTCCTGCGCAGCCTCCTTGACCGTCAGGCGATACGTCATGACGTTGTCGGCCATGGACAGCGCGTCGGTGTACCGGAGGTCGATCTCGTGCTGGGACGGCGCCACTTCATGGTGCACGTACTCGACCGGGATGCCCATCCGTTCGAGGTACTCCACGGTGCGCTTGCGGTAGTCGGTGGCCACGTCGAGCGGGGTGAGGTCGAAGTACGAACCGTTGTCCAGGAACTCCGTCCCCTGCGAGTTCTTGAAATAGAAGTACTCGAGCTCCGGCCCGACGTAGAACGTGAACCCGAGCTCGGCAGCGCGGTCCAGCTGCCGCTTCAGTACGTACCGGGGGTCCCCATCGAACGACGCACCGTCGGGCTCCTTGATGTCGCAGAACATCCGCGCGGCCTGGCCTTCGGCGCGCCAGGGGATGATCTGGAAGGAGGACGGGTCGGGGAAGGCGACCATGTCGGATTCCTGGATGCGACTGAACCCTTCGATCGCCGAACCGTCGAACCCCATCCCTTCGCTGAACGCGCCCTCGAGCTCCTGCGGCGTGATGGCGAAGGACTTCAGGCTCCCCAGGACGTCGGTGAACCAGAGCCAGATGAACTTGATCCCGCGTTCCTCGACCGTCTTGAGGACGTATTCGGCTTCGTCGCTCGGTGGCATGGTGTTCGAGACCTCCCTCGCTCGGCGTGAGCAAGGGTAGAACGCGCCGCCGGTTGGACCGTTACGTCGAGGTTAAATCCGCGGGGTCCGATGCTCCGTCCATCGTGCCCGCCGCGCCGCGGGAACCGAAGTCCTGGGTCGGCCGCAGTCAGCGAATGAGGCGCGTCAGCTGCAGGGCAGCGGCGACGGGAACGACGACTCGAACCGGTTGCGCACCCAGCAGTTCCCGATCCCGGTGCCGTCCCACAGCAGGTCCGCGCCGGGGAACGGCGCGATGGACGGATCCGGATCCGCGCCGTTCCCCGACAGGCGATTGGAAGCGATCAGGTTGCCGTCCGGGTTCGGCTCGAAGTCCAGACCGGCGCATTCCTCCGGGGAGAGATGGGTCACGACGCAGAAGTTCGTCACCGCGATTCCCAACGAGTTGTTGCCGGTGACGAGGTTGTCGGCGACCGAGTTGGCGTCGGCCGAGACCAGAAGGATGCCGGTGCCGACAGGCACCAGGCAGACCTCACCCCCGGCGCAGGTGTTGCCCCTGTTGTTGTCGTGGACGAAGTTGTGGTCGATGCGGTTGTTCGCGTTCACGTGGGTGTCGAGGAATGGCAGGATGAAGGAGAGGATGCCGCCCGTGTTCCCGGTGGCCTCGTTGTGATCAGCCCGAACGTTCGTACTGTTCTCGATCTCGAAGCCGCTCACGTTGTCGGTCGCGACGTCGTGGTCCATACGAACATCGTGGGACTGGCCGACGTAGATGCCGGTGTCCTGTGCTCCCGAGGCGAACGAGTGGTCCACCCGGCCGAATCCGGAGTGGGACGGGAAGATCCCATACTCGAGATCGTCGCGAGTGGTGGTGCGGGTGATCCGCCAGTGGTCGACGCAGTACAGGAAGACTCCGTAGCCGCCGAAATCGTCGACCGTGAACCCGCTCACGGTGGAGCCCTGCACACGCTGCGTCGCGTCCGTCAGACAGGCCGGGTCGGCGCTCCTTGCCACCGCGATGCCCTGGTCCTGTCCGCCGGGGTTCTCCAGCAGGACGGGATGACCCGGGACGGGCTGGCCGAGCAGGCTGATGCCGTCCTTGGAAACGACCACTGCACAGAGTTCGCCCAGCTCGGTGGGACAGGGGCGACCCGCTTCGGTGTACGTGCCGGGCTCCACCAGGATGGTGTCGCCCGGGTTCGCCTGGTCCACGGCGGCCTGGATCGAGTCGCCGGGCCGCACGACGATCGTTGAGGCCGCGCGGGCGGCTCCCGGTGCCCCCAGGATGGCGATCGCGGCTGCCAGTACGGTTCCCGCTGCACGTCGCAAGGCGATTCCGGTCACTGCCTTCCTCCTTCGCTTTCGGTGGCGGGCGGGCGCGTGACAGACGGACGCTGGCGGGCGGGGCGGCACGGAGCGACACCCTTTCTACCCCACGATCCAGAGGCTCCGCAAGGCTTCTGCCCCGTTTCTCGGACTGCTCACGTGGGTACCTACGGGAAGCCCACTTCGCGATCTCGACCACGACAGGGCGCGCCCTTTCGAAAGGAACCTTACATGTTGCTGTCCATCGCTTTGCTGGCGCACGCCGCGGGAGGGTGTGCCACCACGCTGTGGATCATCGCCATCGTCCTCGGCATCGCCGGCATCATCACGCTCATCCGCGGCTCGGTGATCGCCGGGATCGTGCTGATCGTCCTGGCTTTCCTGGTGGGCCCCGGGGGCTACAGCATCTTCTCGTGCGGTGGCGGCGTGAAGTAGCCGCGCCGCATGCTCTGGGTTCCACCACCGGCCGGGCCGCTCCGGGAGCGCCCGGCCGGTACGCTTCCCGCGTGATGACGCCGGAGATCCTCGGCCGGGCGCTGGGGGAAGCGCCGGATCCCGAGCTGGCCCGCGTAGCCGTCTCCCGCATCGGGGAGCGTCCGGCCGGACGGGACCTTCTCGAGCGCCCCGAGATCATCGGTCCCGCGGCCCGCCTGCTGGGGTTCTCCACCGCGGCGAGCGACTTCTTCCTCGCCCACCCCGAGGAGCTCGGAGCGCTCGCCGACCTCGCCCAGCGTTCGTTGGGTGAGCTCGTCGCCGAAGCGCACGGCGATGTCGATGCCCTCGGAGCACCCCCGGGTCTCCGGCGGTTCCGCCGCCGGGCCGCCTCCCGGATCGCCGCCCGCGACCTGTTCGGGGCCGGTGTCGAGGAGATGATGGCCGAGCTCAGCGCGATGGCCGAAGCCTGTGTCCAGGTCGGGCTCGAGATCGTCCGGCAGCCGGACGATCCCCCCGCCGCCGTGATCGGGATGGGGAAGCTCGGCGGCCGAGAGCTGAACTATTCGTCCGACGTGGACGTGCTGTTCGTGCACGGCGGGACGGGCGGCGAGGCGCAGGAGCGGGCGGCGGCCGCGGCGTCCCGGCTGATGGCGCTCCTTTCCGGCCACACCGCCGACGGCGTGGCGCTCCGGGTCGACGCGAACCTCCGGCCGGAGGGCCGGAGCGGCGTGCTTTCGCGTTCGCTCGAGTCGATGCTCGAGTACTACGGGCGCCACGCGGCAACGTGGGAGCGCCAGGCGCTGCTGAAGGCGCGTCCGGTGGCCGGTGACGAAGCGCTGGGCCGGGCCTTCGTGGAGGGCGTGGCGGCATTCGTCTACCCCGCGGTCCTCCCGGCGACCGCGATCGAGGACGTCCGCAGCTCGAAGGCCCGCATCGAGGAGCACGTTCGCGCGCTGGGCAAGGAGCGGACGGAGGTCAAGCGGGGATGGGGGGGTATCCGCGACGTGGAGTTCGCCGTGCAGCTGCTGCAGCTGGTGCACGGGCGGCGCGACGTTCGCCTCCGCTTGCCGAACACGCTCGAAGCGCTGGCCATGCTGGCCGAGGAGGGGTACGTGGGGGCGGGGGACGCCGAGGGGCTCGCCGACTCCTACCGCTTCCTGCGCCGCTTGGAGCACCGCCTCCAGATGGTCCGCGACCTCCAGACGCACGAGCTTCCGGCAGACCGGCGCGCCCTCGGCCCGCTTGCGCGTGCCATGGGTCTCCGCGACGCCGACCATCTGCGGCAGGAGTTCGAACGGCACACCTCGCTGATCCGCGGGATGCACGAGCGGCTGTTCTACCGCCCGCTGCTCGAAGCGTTCGCCGGCCCAGCGGTCCATGCCCCTCGGCCCGGCGTCGACCGCACGGCCACCGAGGAGCTGCTCCAGGCGCTCGGGTTCGCCGACCCGCCCCTGGCGTTCGACGCGTTCGCCCGGGTGGTCAACGATTCGACGCGCTTCGGGAAGGTGCTGCGGACGCAGTTCCCGGTAGTGGCCCCGGCCATCGCGTTCGCCGCCGTGCCCGACGCCGGGCTGGTCCGGTTCGAACGCATCGCCGACGCCCTCCGGGGGGACGAACGCTTCGCCGACGCCCTGGCCGACCGGCCGGAGGCGGCCCGGCGGCTGGCCGCGCTGGCGGCCGTCAGCTCGGCGTTCGCCGACATGCTCGTGGCGAACCCGCGCCTGGCCACTGCGGTCCTCGAGCTGCCGGCGCCCGAGCGGGCACTGTTCCCCGGCGATCCGCGCGCCGAGCTGCTCCGGGTTGCGGCGGCATACGCGTCCGGCGAGGTCCGCGCACCGGCATGCGGACGGCTCCTGGCCTCGGTGGCGGACGGGCTGGTGGGGCGGGCGGTGGCGGAGGCCACGGCGACCGGCCCGTCGATCCCGATCGCCGCCATCGGCCTGGGAAAGCTGGGGAGCGAGGAGGTGTCGTTCGCCTCCGACCTCGACATCGTGTTCGTCTACGAGGGCGAAGGCGCGGAGGACTTCCATGCCGCATCCCGGATCGCCGAACGCATCCTGTCGATCGTCCGGGCGGCGGGATGGGAGGCCGACCCCGATCTCCGGCCCGAGGGACGGTCGGGCTCGCTGGCCCGCAGCATGGCCTCGTACCTGGAGTACTGGGAGCGATGGGCCGAGACGTGGGAGTTTCAGTCGCTGCTCCGGGCCCGCTTCGTGGCCGGCGACGAGGCGCTCGGCCGGCGGTTCGTGTCGAACGCGTCCGACTTCGCCTACCCGCAGCTGCTGACGTTCGAACAGGTGGCGGCGATCCGGCGGATGCGGGTGCGGATGGAGGAGGAGCGGGTCCGGCCCCGCGACGCCCGCCGGTTCCACTTCAAGCTCGGCTACGGCAGCTTGGCGGACGTCCAGTTCGCCGTGGAGCTGGCACTGATGCGACACGGGTTCGAGCACCCGCAGGTTCGAAGGACGAACACGCTGGAGGCGCTCGAGGCACTGGCCGCGGCGCGCCTGGTGGAGGACAGCGTGGCCCGGTCGCTGGGAGAGGCGTCGATCTTTCTCACCGAGATCAAGCACGCGCTGGACATCGAACGCCGCGTTGCAGTTGATTCGCTTCCCCCGACCCCGGAGGCGCAAGCGGCGCTGGGGCGGCGGCTCGGCTACGAGGATCGGCCGCGGCAGCGGCTGCTCGAGGACTACCGCCGGATCACCCGCAGGGCGCGCTTGGCGATGGAGCGCGTCTTCTACGGCGACGAAGCATGAACGGCCCTCCCGTCCCGATCCCCGCGTACGGCCGGGGTTCGCTGGCGGAGCTCACGCCGTCGCTGTTCGCCGCGCTTCGGATCCCGGGGTTCGAGAACGCGTTGGAGGTTGAACCCTTTCGGCAGGTGAGTCTGCTGGTCATCGACGGGCTGGGATGGGAGCTGTTGCGGGGACATCCGGAAGACGCGCCCTTCCTCCACGGGCACGCTGCCCAGGCCCTGACCACTGGGTTCCCAGCCACGACCGCGTCCAGCCTCGGGTCGATCGGCACGGGTCGGCCGCCCGGTGAACATGGCCTGGTCGGGTACTGCTTCGCGGTGCCGCCCTCAGAAGACCGGCCGATGAACGCACTGAAGTGGCAGTTGTACGGGAGCGGCCCGCAGGTGGACCTCCGGGAGGCGTTCCCGCCCGAGCTGGCCCAGCCCCGGCCGACGGCGTTCGAGCGCGCCGCCGCCGAGGGCGTCAAGGTGACGCTGATCGGGCCCGGGTATCTGGCCCGGTCGCCCTTGGAGCGGGCGGTGCTTCGGGGTGGCCGCTACCGGTTCGCGCTGGGGATGGGTGACCTGGCGTCGGAGGCAACGCGGGCATTGGGTGAGGAACGGAGCTTCACCTACGCCTACCACCCGGCGCTGGACACGACCGGCCACGTTCGGGGCATCGCGTCCGAAGCGTGGGCGCTGGAGCTTCGACACGTGGACCGGGTGGCCGCGGATATCGCTGATCGGCTTCGGCCCGGGCAGGCCATGGTGGTGACCGGCGATCACGGCATGGTCGACCTCGACCGGGCGGACCGGGTCGAGGTGGCCGATCATCCCCAGCTCATGGCCGGCGTCCGCATGCTGGGCGGTGAGGCTCGCGCCCGCCACGTCTACACGGCCGCGCGGGCGGGCGAGGACGTGGCGGCCGCCTGGCGCGGCTCGCTCGGCGACCGGATGTGGGTTCGAACCCGCGATGAAGCGATCGCTGAGGGGTGGTTCGGCCCGATCGTCGACGACGACGTGCGCCCGAGGATCGGGGACGTGGTCGCAGCGGCGTTCGGTGCCGTCGGGGTCTTCCAGAAAGAGGTCGACTCGCGCCAGGCCGAGTTCGTCGGCCATCACGGCTCCATGACGAAGGACGAACAGCTCGTCCCCTTCATCCTGGTCCGGGGCTGAGGTCGCACAACCTGGGTCGTGGTCATCACGTATGGCGCCATACGTATGGCGCCATACACGTAGAACGTGAAAGGAGACCGGTGGCGGACCGGTCTCCTTCGTCACCTCTCCGTGACCGATTTCACGGTTCCCCTAGATGTCGTAATAGAGCATGAACTCCCATGGGTGGGGACGGAGGCGTACCTGGTCAAGCTCGCGGGTCCGCTTGTACTCGAGCCACGTGTCGATCACGTCCTGGGTGAACACCCCGCCCTCCAGCAGGAACGTGTGATCGGCCTCGAGTGCGTCGAGCACCTCCTCGAGCGAACCGGGGACCTGCTTGACGTTCGCCGCCTCCTCGGGCGGCAGGTCGTACAGATCCTTGTCGATCGGATCCGGGGGCTCGATCTTGTTCTTCACCCCGTCCAGGCCGGCCATGAGCATCGCCGCGAAGGCGATGTAGGGGTTGCACGACGGGTCGGGCGAACGGAACTCCACCCGCTTGGCGGCGGGGGTTTTGTAGTACACGGGGATCCGCGCGCAGGCCGAACGGTTCCGCTGCGAGTACACCAGGTTGATCGGCGCCTCATAGCCCGGCACCAGCCGCCGGTAGGAGTTCGTGGTCGGGGCGGCGAACGCGAGTAGCGCGGGCGCGTGGGCCAGCAGCCCGCCGATGTAGTACCGCGCGGTGTCCGACAGCTGCGCGTACCCCATCTCGTCGAAGAACAGATTCTCGCCGTCCCTCCACAGGCTCTGGTGCGTGTGCATGCCCGAGCCGTTGTCCTGGAAGATCGGCTTGGGCATGAACGTGACCGTCTTGCCGGCCTGGTTCGCCGTGTTCTTGACCACGTACTTGTACTTCATGACGTTGTCGGCGGTGGCCAGCAGGGTTCCGTACCGGATGTCGATCTCGGACTGCCCGGCGGTGCCGACCTCGTGGTGCTGCACCTCGACCGTGATGCCGACCTTCTGCAGGTTCAGCACCATGTCGGTTCGAAGGTCCTGGTAGTGGTCCATGGGCGGAAGCGGGAAGTAGCCCTCCTTGTACCGCGGCTTGTAGCCGAGGTTGTGGCCGCCCTCTTCGGCCCCCGAGTTCCAGGCGCCGGCCACGGAGTCGATGTGGTAATAGCCCTCGTGGCTGTTCTGGTCGAACCGGATGGAGTCGAAGATGTAGAACTCGCACTCCGGTCCCCAGTAGCTCACGTCCGCGATGCCTGTCTGGAGCAGATGGTTCTCCGCCTTCTTGGCGATCCCGCGGGGGTCGCGCGTGTACATCTCGCCGCTGACCGGATCCTTCACGAAGCAATGCAGCACGAGCGTGGGGACCTTGAGGAAGGGATCGATGTACGCGGCTCCGGGGTCGGGGATCAGGAGCATGTCGGACTCCTGGATCTCCTGATACCCGCGGATCGACGATCCGTCGAACCCGAACCCGTCGACGAAACCGTCCTCGGTCAGCTCGGCGATCGGTACCGAGAAGTGCTGCATGAGTCCCGGTAGGTCGCAGAACCGGAAGTCGACGATCTTCGCATCGGCATCGCTCGCGAGTGCGAGGACGTCCTGGGGCGTGGCGGTGCCTTCGGTCATGTTTCGAGCCTCCTTCCCCGTGGCTCCCTGATTGGGATGCGTCCGAGGGTATCGAGGCGCGGTTTCCTCGAAGCTTCGTCGCGGTTAATTCCCTGTTACGAAGTTCGCGGGGCCGCCCCAAGTCCGTAGAGTGCCAATCGTGTGCGTCCTCCTCCGCCGTCTCGCACCCGGGCTGGCTCTGCTGGCCCTGCTCCCGGCGTGCTCGCCGTCGAAGTCCTACTCGTTCCTCTCCGTCCGGATCGACGCGACCGTGCACCCCGACGGGTCGCTCAGCCTGGTCGAACAGCGCACGTTCGACTTCCATGGCCACTTCCATTACGCGTTCTTCACGGTCGAGCACAAGCAATTCGACGACGTGACGAGCTTCGCGGTGCGTGAAGGCGACCGGGCGTACACGCCGGGGACCGCGACGACGGCGGGCCACGTAGTCTTCGACGACAACGTGCTAGAGGGCCCGGGCGGGTTCAAGTACAAGGCGACGTGGTATTTCGACGCCCGGGACCAGCAGCGGACGTTCATCATCAGCTACCGGGTCCTGTGCGCGGTCGACGTATACCCGGACACCGCGCATCTGCTATGGAAGTTCATCGGCGAGGGGTGGACGGTCCCCACCGAGCACGCGGTGGTCACGGTGCATCTTCCGGGGTCGGCCACGAAGCCGCCGGCCAGGCCGGAAGGCTCGTGCTTCCCGAGCGCACTGCGGGTGCCATCGCTCGAGCCGCCCGCGAACCCCGGACCGCTGGAGACCACCGCGCTCCTGTCCCACGAGGTTCGGGCGTGGGGGCACGGCCCGCTCCAGGGGGCGGTTGCGTTTCCTGACCCGCAGACGGTTCGGTACGACGTGCGCGACATGGTCCCGGGAGCCATCCTGGAGGGCAGCATCCTGTTCCCGACCAGCGCGGTGCCGCTCGAGGCCCAGCAGTCCACCCCGAAGCGAGCGGCCATCCTCGCGCAGGAGGCGTCGTTCTCCCAGGAGGCGAACGCATTCCGGCGCGCCGCCATCCGGACCGAGCACCGCCGGGCGGTGTTCCGGTGGCTCCTCATCGCCTGGGCCATCGGGCTGCTGGTCATGGCCATCGTGCTGGTGCTCCTTGGCCGGCGGCGGGACCGGATCCGGGGCGCGCCGCGCACGCTGACCGAGCCCCCCGAACCGAGCCTGCATCCGGCGAAGCTCGCGATGCGGTGGGCGTTCGCGCGGCGTCAGACCGGACTGGGCAACGCCTTCCGGGCGGAGCTCCTCACCCTGGCGGCGATCCAGGCCGTCGATGTCAGGCCGGTGGGGACGGTCACCCAGGCCAAGGATTTCACTCTGACCTTGAAGCAGGTCCCCACCGACGCCCTCGACGAGAAGTTCGCCGACTTCCTGTTCCCCGGCGACCAGCCGGTCGACCTGGACGAACTCGAACCGGACGAGAGCCAGCGGGAGGACCTGCGCTCCTGGCGCCGGACGCTCGAGGCAGACACCAACGAGCAGTTCCCGAAGGGCAGCGGCCGGGCGGAGACCGAGACCCTTGGGTGGGCGATCCTCGTTTCGCTGGCGGCCGGCATCGTGTTCGGCATCTTCGCGGCGAACGTACCGCTCGGCCTCGGCCTGTTCGTGGAGGCGTTCGTCTTGTGGTACGTCGCTCGCCGGCTGCTTCCGCCCCGTCCGACGCAGCCAGCGGCGTCCGCGCTGTCGGGCTGGAACGCGTTCCGGCGATACCTCCGCCAGTTCTCTTCCCTGAAGGAGGCGCCGGCCGCCAGCGTCGTCATCTGGGAGCGGTACCTCGCGTTCGCGGTAGCCCTCGGCGTGGCGAAGGAGGTCGAGAGACAGGTCAAGTCGTTCGTCCCGGTGGAGGATCTCCCGGCGCCGTGGCCCGGCGCTCCGACCGGCTTGAACGGCCTCTCTTTCTACTCTTCATTCCAGAGCTTCCACAGCTTGAGCAGCCTCACCTCCGTGGCCGCGTCGAACTTCGACGCGAGCAGCAGCAGCCTGTCCTCGTCGAGCTCGTTCTCCTCCGACAGCGGGATGGGCGGAGGGTTCAGCGACGGTGGTGGCGAGGGTGGAGGCGGCACGGGCGGCGGGGCGGGCTGAGCACCTCGCCCCGGATTTGACGCCGCGATGCGCCGCCCCGAAACTCCCGCCGTGGACGAAGCGGACCTCCCGGACCACCCCTTGGTCGGCGCCTACGTGGCCCTGCTCAGGGCCTACCGGAGCAACGATCTGGCCAGGCTTCAGACGCTCTTCGCGCCGGGCGTCTCGCTCACCATCGGGGGTCGGAGCCAGTTCTCGGGGACCTATGTCGGCATCGGCCAGGTGAACGCGGGCGCCATCGCGTTGCAGCGGCAGTTCGTCCCGGCTGCGAGCCGGATCCTGGACGTCTCCACGACCGACGGCGAGCTTCGGGCCGAGGTGGAGGTGGTCGCCCAGCACCTCGGGCGTCGCTTCCCCGCGAGGCTCCATCACGTGGTGCGCTTCGACGCCGACGGACGGGTCGAGGGGTTCGCCATCGACGCGGAAGATCAGGATGCGTTGGACCGCTTCCTGGGCTAGGGTTCGGCCACCAGCGAGCGCGGATCGGCGGCCCGGTACCCGACGCCCCGGACCGTCTGGATCAGGGCCTCGTGTTCGGACCCCAGCTTCGCCCGGAGCCGCCGCACATGCACGTCCACGGTCCGGGTGCCGCCGTAGAAGTTGTAGCCCCACACCTCCAGCAGCAGCTCGCTTCGGGTGAACACGCGGCCGGGTCGCTGGATCAGGAACTTGAGGAGCTCGAACTCCTTGTAGGTCAGGTCGAGCACGTCGCCCGACACGCTGACCTGGTACGTCTCGGTGTTCAGGGAGAGCGCTCCCAGCCGGATCGTCGCCTCGCCGGCACCCCCGGTCCGCCGCTCGAGCATGGCCAGCCGAAGCCGCAGCTCGGCGACGGAGCACGAAGGGTGCACCAGCTCGTCCGCCACCTGCTGCCAGGGGTGCCGGTCCAGCTCCCCGTACCCCATCACCACGACGACCGGCACGGCCGGGCGCGCGGCGGCGAACGCGGTGAGGATGCGAAACGCGAGCTCGGGGTCGAGGGCAGCGTCGGCGATCACCACCGAGGGTGCGAGGTCCGGCAGGTGGGCAAGCGCGTCCGGGGTGAGGGGCTCGTGCTTGACGTCTTGCCCGAGCGATTGCACCGCAGGAAGCGCCTCTGCGGGGGGGCGATCGGCGAGGAACGCGATCCGTCCCACAGCGACGCGAGGGTAGCAGAACGCCCTCCGGTCGGTAGGCTAGGTCCCGACCATGGCCCCGCCCCGGATCCACGTGTTGTTGTTCGCCGCACTCCGCGAGCTGGCCGGCGCCTCGCGCCTGGAGGCGGATGCTCCGGACGTGGGCTCGCTGCTCGACGAGCTGGCCGCGAAGTACGGCTCCGAGTTCGAGCGGATCGTCCGCTTGGGCACGGTGCTGGTGGACGGCGAACGGGCCGAACGGGAGCGCCCGCTGTCGGCGAACGACGAGGTCGCCCTGCTCCCTCCGGTTTCGGGCGGCTGAGGGCGAGGAATCTTCGACCCGGCGGGCCAGTTGGCTCCGTCAGGATCGCCTCGGCGGAAGGAGCATCCATGAAGATCGGGATCGGACTTCCCAACGTGGTCCCCGGGACCCCAGGCGATGTGCTGGTGCGATGGGCGCAGCGCGCGGAGGAACGTGGGTTTTCCTCGCTGGCCACGATCGACCGGATCGCCTATCCCAGCTACGAGTCCCTCATCGCGCTGGCCGCGGCCGCCGCCGTCACGGAGCGGGTCGGGTTGTACACGAACGTGTTGCTCGGCCCCACCCGCAACCCGATCCTGCTGGCGAAGGAGGCGGCCAGCGTGGACCAGCTGGCCGGCGGCCGTCTCACGCTCGGCTTGGGGGTCGGCGCGCGCGAGGACGACTTCGAAGCCGTCGAGCGCGACTTCCACACCCGGGGGAAGCGGTGGGACAGCGACCTCGAGCTCATCCACGCCGCGTGGCGGGGCGAGCTCGTGAACGGCGCGAACAAGCCCGTCTCGCCGAAGCCGGCGAACGGTGATCGGGTCCGCGTCCTGATCGGCGGGACGTCGGATGCGTCGATCGAACGGACCCTGAGGTGGGGGGCCGGGTGGACGGTGGGCGGTGCCCCGCCGGAGCGGGGCGGACCGTTCGCCGAGCGCGTCCGGCAGGCCTGGACGGAGGCGGGCAAGCCGGGGCAGCCATGGATCGTCGGTCTGGCGTACTTCGGCCTGCAGGAGGATGCGGCGGAAACCGCCGCGGGCTACCTCGGTGACTACTACGGCGACTTCGGCACGCAGATGGCGGAGCGGATCCCGACGTCCCCGGAGGCCCTGCGCGAGACCGTCAAGAAGTTCGACGACACCGGGTTCGACGAGCTGTTCCTCGATCCAACCACGAACGACCTCGACGAGATCGATCGAACCGCCGACGTGGTCCTGTGACCGGTTATTCGGCCGGCCGGTCGTTCATCTGTGACTCGGCCACGTGGATGCCGCACTCCGTCTTCAGAAGTCCCGACCACCGGCCGGCGCGTTCGTCCTCTCCGGGGAAGGTCATCCGCGTGCACGGGGCACAGCCGATCGAGGCGTAGCCGAGGTCGTACAGCGGGTTGTGAGGCAGGCCGTTGTCCTTCAGGTACCCCCAGGCGTCGCGGCGGGTCCAGTTCGCGATCGGGTTGATCTTCACCAGGCGTTCCCCGCTCTCGAGCTCGGTCTCGGCCACGATCGGCGTGTCGCGGCGCGTCCAGGACGAATCCCGCCGCATCGACGTGACCCACGCGTCGTAGTGCCGGAGCGCCCGGTTGAACGGGATGACCTTGTTGAGCTCGCAGCAGAGCTTCGGATTGCGTTCGTACAGGCGCGGGCCGAACTCCGCCGTCTGGGCGTCGACGGTGTAGTCGCCGGTGAGGTCGACCACGTTCAGGCCCAGCGTCTCCCTGAGCCGCTGCTTGAAGGCGAGCGTCTCGGCGAAGTGGAACCCGGTCTCCAGGAACAGGATGGGGACCTCCGGCCGGATCTGGGCCGCCATGTGGATCACGGCGGTCCCCTCCGCCTGGAACGCCGACGCCACGCACACTCGCTCCAGCCCGCTCGCGTCCAGGGCCCAGGCCAGGATCTCCTGCGGCTCGGCGGTCTCGAAGCGGGCGTTCAGGTCGCGGATGAGGGCTTCGTCCAGCAGCGTCTGCACGATCTCGACGACTCCTCGGGAGGGGGGACGGAGAGGTGAGCAAGTATACCCAGGGCCTCCTTCCTGTCTAGACGCCCGACGGGACCGCTTCGCTCCCCGGTGCCACAGACCCTTCCCTCCAGCGATCCCGCCGGACCGTCCGGCCGGACGCGTATGCTAAATGCTCCCGTCGAACGGTCCGCTCGAACCGCCTGCCGGACCGTGTCGCCGGTCGTTTCGAATCCTCGTGACGAATGTGGAAGGAGTGCCGATGACCGCGACCCCCACCGAGACCATCGCCCCGCACGGCGGCGAGCTCGTCGATCTGCTGCTGCCGGCGACCGAAGCCGATCGGGCGAGGGAAGAGGCGGGACACCTGCCCAAGGTCGCCATCGGCAACCGCGAGCTCTCCGACCTGGAGATGATGGCGGTGGGCGCCCTCTCGCCCCTGACGGGCTTCATGGGCGAGAAGGACTACTGGTCGGTGATCGACGAGATGCACCTGTCGAACGGCCTGCCGTGGACCATCCCGGTCACGCTCTCGCTCTCCGAAGAGGAGGCGAAGCGGATCGGCGGCGCCACCTCGGTGGCGTTGACGCACGGCGACCACGTCATGGCGATCCTCGACGTGCAGGAGGTCTACCGACGGGACAGGGAGCGCGAGGCTCTGTCGGTCTTCCGGACCACCGAGACCGAGCACCCGGGGGTGCGCGCGCTGCACGCGGCGGGCGATTTCGTGGCGGCGGGACCGGTGCGGGTGCTCCGCCTTCCGGACCACCACACCTTCCAGGAGTACCGCCTGACCCCGGCTGAGACGCGCGCCTCGTTCGTCGAGCGGGGGTGGAAGACCGTGGTGGGGTTCCAGACCCGCAACCCGGTCCACCGGGCTCATGAGTACCTGCAGAAGTGCGCCATGGAGATCGTCGACGGCCTTCTACTGCACCCGCTGGTCGGGGAGACGAAGGAAGACGACGTGCCGGCCGACGTGCGGATGCGTTGCTACGAGATCCTGTTCGCCAGCTACTACCCGAAGGACCGGGCCATGATGAGCGTGTTCCCGGCGGCCATGCGCTACGCGGGTCCGAAGGAGGCGATCTGGCACGCCATCGCCCGGAAGAACTACGGCTGCACCCATTTCATCGTGGGCCGCGACCATGCCGGTGTTGGCAGCTACTACGGTACCTACGACGCGCAGAAGATCTTCGAGGAGTTCGACGCCGGCGAGCTCGGCATCACGCCCCTGTTCTTCGAGCACTCGTTCTTCTGCAGGCGGTGCGACGCCATGGCCTCGCCGAAGACGTGCCCGCACGGCGACGACGACCGGGTGATCCTGTCGGGGACGAAGGTGCGCGAGATGCTCCGGGCGGGCAAGAAGCCGCCGAAGGAGTTCAGCCGGCCCGAGGTCGCGCAGATCCTGATCGACGCGATGGCCGACCGGACGCGCTGAGCTTCACGCTTCGTTCCAGTCCTCAGCGAGCAGCCCCATGACGAGCACGTCGATGGGCTTGCCGTCCTCGAAGTGCGCGCCCCGACGCCGGCCCTCCTCCTTGAACCCGATCTTCCGGTAGGAGCGGATGGCCCGGGGGTTCGACTCGTAGACGGCCAGGCCGATCCGCCGCAGGTTCATCTCCCGGAGTCCGAACCGGCAGAGCGTGCGGACGGCGTCCGTCCCGTAGCCCTGGCCGAACCACGGCGCGCCGATCCAGATCCCGAGCGCTGCGGAGCGGACGCGTGGGTCGATGCCCTCCAGGCTGCAGGCCCCGATCAGCTCGCCGGCCAGGGTCTGGATGGCGAACGCGCTGGACGAGGGGTCCCGTCGGCGGCTCTCCCACCATGCCCGCGTGCCGGCCAGCGGCTCGGGCCACGACAGCGCGAGGTGCCGGGAGACCTCGGGGTCCCAGATCAGCGCGTTGATGCGAGGGAGATCCGATTCTTCCACGGCGCGCAGCAACACGACCGTCCCCTCGAACGGCGATCGAACCCGACTGAAGTCGTCCTTCGGCGCCACCGGGGGCGAGGATAGCCCGACGAGGTGTGGGGCGCTCTCCCGCGCAACCTACCGGCGGGTATAGTTCGAACACGATGCTGCATCCCCTCTTCACCGAGGAGCATGAACAGCTCCGCCGGTCCGTCCGGCAGTTCGTGGAGAGCGAGCTGGCCCCCCACGCCCAGGAGTGGGAACGGGAGGGCGGCTTCCCCGACTGGGTCTTCAAGCGGATGGGCGACCTCGGCTTCATGGGCGTCCGGTTCCCCGAAGAGTATGGGGGACAGGGCGGCGACTGGGGCCACTCGATCGTGATCGCCGAGGAGATGGCCCGGTGCGGCTCCGGCGGGGTGGGGATGGCGATCGCCGTGCAGAGCGAGATGGCGACGCCGCCGATCTTCAAGTTCGGCACCGAGGCCCAGAAGCAGCGTTACCTGGTCCCCGCGATCAAGGGCGAGAAGATCGTGTGCCTAGGGATCACCGAGCCGAACGCCGGCAGCGACGTGGCCGGCATCGAGACCACCGCACGGCCGGACGGGGACGGCGGGTGGGTCATCAACGGCCGGAAGATCTTCATCACGAACGGCGTCCGGGCCGACTTCTGCGTCCTGGTGACGCGGAACGACAAGGAGGCCGGGCACCACGGCTTCTCGCTGTTCCTGGTCGACACCGACACGCCGGGGTTCGAGGTGTCGCGCAAGCTCGACAAGCTCGGGATGCGCTCGTCCGACACCGCCGAGCTGGTGCTGGACGACGTGCGCGTGCCGAGCGAACAGCTGCTCGGCGAGCAGGGACACGGGTTCGTCGAGATCATGTGGGAGCTGCAGGGCGAACGGTTGATCGGCGTGGCCGGCAGCGTGGCCGGCGCGTGGCTCGTGTTCGACAGGACGATGGAGTACGCGAAACAACGCATGGCGTTCGGCCGGCCGATCGGGTCGTTCCAGGTGAACCGGCACAAGTTCGCCACGATGGCCACCGAGCTCGAGGCCGCCCGCCAGCTCACGTACGACACCGCGCTGGCCTGGGAGCGCGGCGAGTATCCGGTCCAGCAGATCTCGATGGCGAAGCTGTACGGCGGCCTGGTCGCCAACCGGGTGATGAACGAATGCCTCCAGCTTTGGGGCGGGATGGGGTATGCCACCGAGACGGGCATCGACCGGGCGTGGAGGGATGCGCGGCTCCTGCGGATCGGCGGCGGTACCGACGAGGTGATGCGCGAAGTCATCGCCAAGACCATGGGGCTGTAGCGGTGAAGCCGTGCAAGAGATGACCGGACGATGACGCCCTCCGCAGCGCGCTTCGCCGCGATCCCACAGGCCGGGCTTTTCACGGCCGACCACGCCGAGCTGCGGGACGTCATCCGGCAGTGGGTCCGCCGCGCCCTTCGGCCCCACGCCGAGGAGTGGGAGCGCGCCGGCGACTTCCCGTACCGGGAGGTCTTCCGCGAGGCTGGCTTGGTCGGGATCTTCGGCGCCAAGTACGAACCACGCTACGGAGGGACCGGGCCGGACCTGGTGGCCGACGCCCTTATCACGGAGGAGCTGGTGGGGTGCGGCGCGGGCGGTGTGGCGGCAGCGCTGGGCGCGCACAAGGACCTCGGGCCGTACTACGTCTCCCGCTTCGGGACGGAGCAGCAGCGGCAGCGATACCTGATCCCCGCGGTGGCCGGGGAGCGTATCTGCGCCCTTGCCGTCACCGAGCCGGGGGCGGGCTCCGACGTGGCCGGCATCCGCACGCGGGCCGAACGTATCGGAGGTGGCGGCTGGCGCCTTTCAGGAACCAAGACGTTCATCACGAACGGCTCGATCGCCGACTTCGTCGTGGTCGCCGCGAAGACGGAGCCGGAGGCCGGAGCGCACGGCATCTCGCTGTTCGTCGTGGAGGCCGGGACCGCGGGTTTCTCCGCGCAGCGCCTGGACATGGTGGGTTGGCGGACCTCCCACACCGGTGAGCTCGTGTTCGAGGGATGCGAGGTGCCGGCTGATGCGTTGCTGGGCGAAGAGCACCAGGGTTTCGGACACATCATGGCGAACTTCCAGTGGGAGCGGATCGTGATGGCGCTGGCAGCCGTGGCGGCCGCCCGGGCAACGCTCGACCTGGCCATCTCTTACGGGCGGGAACGGAAAGCGTTCGGCCGGCCGGTGGTGAAGTTCCAGGTGTGGCGGCACCGCTTGGCCGACCTGGCCACGGAGATCGAAGCCGCCCGGGCGCTGACCTATCACGCGCTGCGGAAGATCGTGGCCGGCGAGGACGCGGTCCGCGAGGTGTCCATGGCGAAGTGGCTCGCCACCGAGCTCGACTGGAAGGTCGCCGACGAAGCGCTCCAGATGCACGGGGGGTACGGCTACATGATGGAGTACCCCGTGCAGCGGGCCTGGCGCGACGCCCGCCTGGGCCCCATCGGGGGCGGTTCGACCGAGATCATGAAGGACATCATCGGCCGGTCGTTCGGCCTGTGATCCGCGCGTCCCCCGGTCCCGCCTTTCGGCGTCTTCCGGCCACCCTATACTTCGGTCCTCGCGGCGGGCGAGACCCGGGAGGAGGTGGGCCGATGAACCTCGCGGTGCTGGCGGAGCGGAACGTCCAACGGTTCGGCGAATACGAGTCCCTGATCTTCGAGGATCGCGCCTACACCAACGTCGAACAGCTCCGGGGGGCCCGCCGGTTCGCGAACGGGCTGGTCTCCGTGGGGGTCGAACCCGGCGACCGGGTGGCGGTGATGATGCCGAACGGCGTTGAGGTCGGACAGGCATACACGGGCATCTCGGCAGCCGGGGGCGTGGTGGTGCCGATCGTCTTCCTGCTGGCCGTCCCGGAGATCAACCACATCCTGGCCGACGCGCGCCCGAAGGTGCTGGTCACCGGGCCGGACTTCGTCCCCACCGCCCGGGCCGCCATGGAAGGCCTGACCGAACCGCCCCGCGTGGTGGTCACCGGCGACGCGGCCCCCGAGGGCATGGACGCGTGGGACGGCCTGGTGGCGAGCCAGGCGCCGGCCTTCGCGCCGGTCGACCGAGACGGCGACGACCTCGCCGTGATCATGTACACGGGCGGGACCACCGGGCGGCCGAAGGGCGTGATGATCACGCACGGCAACCTGCTGTGGATGGCTGAGACCCTGTCGAAGGAGACCACGGTCGGCCCGGACGACGTGGGGCTCATTGCGCTTCCCGTCTCGCACCTGTTCGGCATGATCGCCGGCCTCACCGGCCAGGTGCTGGGGACCCGAGGCGTCCTCTTGAAGTGGTTCGAAGCCGGCGAGGTCCTGCGGGCGATCGAGACGTACGGGGTCACGTCGATCCCCATGGTTCCGACCATGGCCCTGTTCCTGCTCCAGCATCCCGACGCGACGGCTACCGACACGTCGACGCTTCGAACGGTCCTGCTGTCGGCGGCACCGGTCCCGCTCGATCTGAAACAGCGGTTCGCGGAGCGGTTCGGCTGCGAGGTGCTGGAGGCATACGGGCAGACCGAAGCCTCGCCGGCCATCGCCATCGAGCGGGAGGGAGAGGAGAAGCGGCCGGGATCGTGCGGGAAGGCCATCAGCGGCGCGGACGTGGCGATCCTCGGCGAGGACGGGACCGCGCTCCCGCCGGGCGAGGTCGGCGAGATCTGCGCACGATCGCCCGGGATCATGAAGGGCTACTTCGGCCTGCCGGAGGCGACGGCTGAGGCGCTGCGGGACGGCTGGCTCCACACCGGTGACATGGGCTACCTCGATGCGGACGGCTACCTGTACGTGACCGACCGCAAGAAGGACCTCATCATCCGGGGCGGCTTCAACGTGTATCCGCGCGACGTCGAAGAGGTCCTGCACCAGCATCCGGACGTGGCGGAGGCGGCGGTGGTCGGCCGCCCCGATCCCGCCATGGGGGAGGAGGTCGTGGCATTCGTCGTCAAGGCACCCGGTAGCGAGGTGGCCGAAGACGACCTGCTGGCGTTCTGCCGCGACCGGCTGGCGAGATACAAGTCGCCGAGAGAGATCCGGTTCACCGGATACCTGCCGAAGTCCCCGATCGGCAAGGTCCTGAAGAAGGACCTCCGGGCCCAGGTGGGAGGCGCCTGAAGAGGGCGGGCGGATCGCGGGCTCCGGCGGGTGCGGAGATCTCGGTTGACACGCGGAATTGTCACTGGATAGGGTCATTCGGCTCGTTCTGTCACCCTGTCCCGGTCCGTTCTGGGCGGCCGGCTCGAGCCCCCGCGACGGAGGAGGGCGGTTGATCCCACGCAGAGCCCGGATGCTGGCCGGGCTGGTCACGTTGGTCACCATCCTGGGCGCGGCGGCCACGCCGGTGCACGCCGATACGGCCGGCGACCTGAAGGCGGCGAAGGCGAACCTCGCCACGATCCAGACGGGGCTGGACGCCCTGGTGACGAGCTACGACGCGGCGCAGGCACGGTACGCGAAGACGCAGGCGCAGATACAGGACGTCCGGGCGCGCGCCGCCCGCGAACGGGCCAGGATGTCCGAGATCCACGATGCGCTGGCCGGCGAGGCGTGGGACGCGTACGAGAGCGATGGCGTGAACACGGTCGAGCTGTTGCTCACGTCCAGTTCGTTCTCGGAGTTCTCCGACCGGGTCGAATTCCTGGGAAGCCTGGCACGGAGTGACAACGACCTGCTTGTGCAGGCCGGCGTGTCCGGCGAGAAGCTCCGCCGCCTGAACGGGCAGCTCTCGATCCTCTCGGCCCAGCAGTCCGCCACCGTGGGGCAGCTCTCGACCCAGAAGGCGGCCATCGCATCGCAGTTCGCTGCGGCTCAGTCGCAGATCGCCTCGCTCCAGGCCAAGCTCGCCGCGCTGGAGGCGGCCGCCAGGGCCGCTCAGCCGGGCGCTTCGGGCCCTCCCGGGCCGGTCACCGGTGGGGGTCCTCTCCAGGCCTGCCCGGTCGGGCAGCCCCGGGCCTTCAGCGACGACTTCGGCGACCCCCGGCCGGGAGGCCGAACGCACCAGGGCATCGACCTGCTCGCGCCGCTCGGCACCCCGATCTACGCGGCGCAGTCCGGGCAGTTCGAGCAGAACTCCAACTCGCTCGGCGGGACCACCGCGCTCCTGTACGCGGACAACGGCGACTACACGTACTACGCGCACATGTCGAGCTACGCGGGCGTGGCGAACGGGGCGCACGTGCCGGCGGGTACCATGATCGGCCACGTGGGGAACACCGGTGACGCGGCCGGCGGCCCATACCACCTGCATTTCGAATACCACCCGGGCGGCGGGGGCGCGGTCGACCCCTATCGGTACCTCGTCGCGGTCTGCGGGTAAGGCGCTACTCTGGCCGGCATGAGCGATCGCACCACCTCCCGCGCCGCCGAGGTGCTCGACCAGTCGTTCGCGGAGGGGCTGGCGGAGATCTCGCTGGAGGAGCTCCGCCGCCGCCGGGACGAAGCGCTCGCAGAACGCGAATTCCAGTCCTACCTCCGCCGGCTGGTCCAGACCCGGATCGACATCCTTCGCGACGAACAGGCCCGGCGGGTGGAGGGCGGCGACCCACAACCGCTGGTCGAGCGGTTGGCCTCGGCGCTCTCCGAAGGCGGGCCGAAGGGCACCAGCCGGGGGGAGGCGCTGGTGGTCAGTGTGTCTTCGGAGGACATGGCCGAAGCTCAGCTGCAGGCCGACGCGATCACACGGATCGGGGATGCCGACCCACGGTCGATGTCGGATGAGGACCTCGTCGCCGCTGTGGCGGTGCTCGAGGAGGCCGAACGGTCGGTCTCCGCGGACCGCGTGGCGATCTTCCACGTCCACGACCGGCTGCAGGACGAGCTGAAGCGTCGGTACCGGGCCGACCCCTCGCTGATCGCCCGCGAGTTCTAAGAGCCACCCGGCCCGGCCGAGTTCCGGACGCCGTAGGCTTCGCGCTGTGAGCTCCGTCCCGCTGGTGCGCGTCACCCGGTCCGGCCTCGAGGAGTCGGTGCACCTCGTGGACGTGGTCGTGGTGGACGCTGACGGACGCGTGGTCGCCTCGTGTGGCGACCCCGACCGGGAGCTCTACGCGCGGTCGTCGATGAAACCGTTCCAGGCGACCGTCACGCTGTCCCTCGCGCCGTTCGACTTCACTGACGCGGAGGTCGCGGTGATGTGCGCCTCGCACAACGCCGAACCGGTCCACGTGCGAACCGTGCGGTCGATCCTGGCCCGGACCGGCGTGGACGAAGGCGCTTTGCAGTGCCCCTCGATGCGGCCGTGGGACGACGAGACACTCGCCGCCGACCCGAAGCGGCGGCGGATCAATTCGGATTGCTCCGGCAAGCACGCCGGGATGCTCGCGGCGTGCGCCGCTCAAGGATGGCCGCTCGCGAACTACAGGGCCCCCGACCACCCGTTGCAGCAGGCGGTGCTGCGCTCGGTGCTCCGGGCTTCCGGCCGGGAGGAGGTCCGAGTCGGGGTGGACGGTTGCGGGGTCCCCGTCCATGGGATGCCGCTCTGGGCGATGGCGACGATCTACGCGCGCATGGTGGCACGCGAACGCCTGGGGGACCTCGCCCCGTTCGCCGAGCGTGCAGTGTCCTCCATGGTCGCCGAGCCGTATCTGGTGGCCGGTCGGAACCGCGCGGACACGGCGCTGATGGAAGCGGCGCCGGGAGCGGTGATCGCCAAGGGCGGCGCTGAAGCGCTGATGTGTGCTGCCCTGCTCGAGCCTCGGCTCGGGATCGCGGTGAAGATCCGTGACGGGGCGTCTCGGGCCAGCGGCCCGGCTGTCCTCCATGTGCTGCGACTCCTCGGCGCGCTCGACGAGGGGCAGGTCGAACGCCTCGCCCCCTTCGCCCGGCCGGCTGTGCTGGGAGGCGGTGAACCCGTAGGAGAGGTCCGGGCCGAGTTCGACCTGACCCGCGCCCCGACTTAGCCGCTGTTATCCGTGAAGTTTGCAAGTGTTTAAAGAATCTGCTAGCCTTCGAGGCGTCATGAACGTTCGCGAGGTCGGTGCCTACATCCGGAGCCAGCGGCTCAGCTCGCGGCTCTCGCTCAAGAACGTGTCTGGGCTGGCGGGGATCTCGATCCCGTACTTGTCCCAGGTCGAAAGGGGCCTCCGCAAGCCCAGCGCGGACATCCTCCAGGCGATCGCGAAGGCGCTCCGCATCTCAGCCGAGACGCTGTACGTCCAAGCTGGGATCCTCGAGAGCCACCCGGTCCCCGACGTGGCATCGGCCATCATGGCCGATCCCTCGGTCACCGAGCGCCAGAAGCAGGCGCTCATCCAGATCTACGAAGCGTTTCGAGAGGAGACGGGCCGCGACCTGCTTCCGCGTGCCTCTACGGGCGTCGTGACCGCTGCGAGCAAGGGTTCCACCGTCACACGAGCTCGCACTGCTCGCGGCCGGAGCGCGACCACGAAGCGTTCGAGTGTCGAAGCTGGCGGGGGGGCGAAGACAAAGGCTGGAAACAGCCCTCACCCGGCTCCCCTTCGTTCCCCCGCCACCAACCGTGGGAAGGAGGTGTAACCATGGCGACCGCGACGAAGAAGTACGACGCGAAGAAGGCACTGTCCGACTACTACGTGTACGTGCCACTCGGCGCCGGCCAGCTCTTCTTCGAGAAGTCGAAGGAGTTCTCCGGCAAGGTGCAGAGCTTCGCCCAGGCCCGGCGCAGGCGAGCGCTCTCGACCTACGAGGACCTCGCGAAGCGCGGCGAGAAGCTCGCCCGCAGCATCAGCCGGTCCGCGTACACGAAACGGGCGATCGAACAGAGCAAGATCGCGCGCACGCAGGTCAAGGCCGCGACCACCAGCGTCCGGAAGGCCGTCAGCACCACCGGGACGGCTGCAAAGGAAGCTGCCAAGAAAGTCAGCTAGCTGACCTGCTGCCAAGACGTCCCCCCGGACTCTCCCGCGCCCGGGAGGGCGAAGTGGGAAGACCCGCCCCCCGGGGCGGGTTTTCCTTTTCGTGGAGGTTCTTCGTTCGGGCCGCCGATCCGGAGGACTCCGCCGCATGAGATTGCAGACGCAACTTCTCGTCTACGATGGGAGCATCCACCATGCTTGAACCCAGACCGGACGCCGAACTCCGCCGGGCCCGCGACAGGGGCGAGGCACCCGATCCCGCCCGCGTCGCAGTCATCAGCGTGCACACCTCGCCGGGCGACCAGCCCGGGAGCGGAGACTCCGGCGGGATGAACGTCTACGTCCGCGAGGTGGCCGGCCGGCTGGTCGAACAGGGCATCCAGGTCGACATCTACACGCGTTTGGACGGCGACCCCGGCCCGCGGGTCCAGGACATCGGGGACGGTGCCCGGCTGATCCGAGTCCCGGCGGGTCCGCGCGGTCCGGTGCCGAAGGAGGACCTCCCGAAGCACCTGCCGGAGTTCCTGGATGGCGTGCTGAGCCACGCCCACGCCGAGGACCCGACGCCCCACCGCCACTCGCCGTACGACGTGGTCCACAGTCACTACTGGCTGTCCGGCTGGGTGGGCAGCCAAGCCAAGCAGATCTGGGGCGTCCCGCTGGTGGCGTCCTTCCACACGCTGGGGAAGGTGAAGAACGACTCGCTGGACGACCGCGACCACCTGGAGCCGTCCATCCGGTTGGCCGGAGAGCAGAAGGTCGTGCACGGGGCCGACCGCATCCTCGCCCCCACGCCGGTCGAGGCCGGCCAGCTGGTGAGCCTGTACGGAGCGGACCCGGCGCGGATCCGGATCATCTCGCCCGGCGTCGATACGGAGCTGTTCGTCCCCAGGCCGAAGGCCGAAGCGCGCGCCCGGCTGCACCTGGCGAAAGCCCGCCTCGTGCTGTTCGTCGGGCGGCTCCAGCCGTTCAAGGGCCCCGACGTGGCGGTCCGGGCGCTGGCGGCGGCCGTCCGCCAAGCTCCGGAGCTGATGCGCGACGCCGTCCTGGCCGTGGTCGGCGGGCCGGCCGGACAGCAGTCCCAGCCGGATGAGGTGGCCCGGCTCATGCAGCTGGCCTCCTCCGCTGGGGTCGGGGACCGCGTGGTCTTCTTCCCGCCCCAGCCGCACGAGCGCCTTGCGGACTTCTACTCGGCCGCCGAGGTCGTCCTGGTGCCGTCCCGGTGGGAGTCCTTCGGGCTCGTGGCCCTGGAGGCCGAAGCGTGCGGTACGCCGGTCATCGCGGCCGACGCCGGTGGCCTGCGGGACGTCGTGGTGGACGGCTCGACCGGGTTCCTGGTCAAGGGGCACGACCCGGATCGGTACGGAGCGAAGATCGTCGAGCTGTTCTCCGACCGGAAGCTGGCGCGACGCCTGTCGGCGGCGGCGGTCCGTCATGCGGCGAGGTTCTCGTGGGACGCCACCGCGGCCGAGATCCGCGGCGTCTACCGGGAGCTGCTGCCCCGTGAGGCCTCCTGAAGCGCGGCCAGACCGTGCCCAGGAGGGGCGGACGGCGGCGTTCGGCGTGCGCGATGATGTCGGCATGATCCGCGGCAAGAAGGTCTCCCTGCGCCCGGTCATGGAGAGCGACTACCCCCTGATCCGGCAGTGGATGAACCATCCCGAGATCTGGCGGTACATGGACTACGAGGAGCCGTACTCGTTGCAGGACGTTCGGGAGGACATCGAGCGCAGCCGCGAAGAAGGGCAGCCGTTCGCCATCCTGGTCGGCGACCGCCCGATCGGGCGGATCGGCCTCAACCAGTTCCGGCGCCGGGACCGCATCTGCTCCTTCCACATGTTCATCGGGGAGCCGGCCTACTGGGGGAAGGGGTACGCCCGGGACGCGGTCATGGCGCTGCTGTCCTACGCGTTCGAGCGGTTCGACCTGCATCAGGTCGAACTGTGGACGCTGGCCGACAACAACCGAGCGGTCGGGACGTACGAGCGGTGCGGATTCGTCCTGGAGGGTCGCCTCCGGGAGCGTTCGTGGAAGGAAGGCCACTGGGTCGACCATGTGGTTATGAGCGTGAACCGCGAGGAGTTCGCGAAGGCCCGCGAAGCTTGGGAGCGGGACGGCTGAGGCTCGCCAGAACCGCGTTCCTGCAGGCCGGAGGCCATTCGCCGTATTTGTCACTCAGGATCTGGGCCCGGCTGACCAGCCTCTGACCTGCGACGACGCGCCGCCACCAGGGATTTTGTCGCCTTGACGCGCCAGGGGCCATCCGTAAGATACGCCTTGCTCCGAGCAGTCGGAGCGGCTGAGTCAGGGAAGCGGAGTGGAACCCCCTGGGAAAGCCGTAAGGCCAACTGGGCGTACCTGCTCGTACGGTTGGGAAGGCCAACTAGCCGTCCGGGTGGGGTAGTTCGGGAGGCCCCAAAGCCCAACGAAAGGGTGACCGCCTCAGGACCCGAGACGGTCGCCGAGGTTACTCGGAGCACCAGGCCCGAGGGGCAGGTGGTGGTTGCGGACTTCGGTTCGCGACGAGCCGCCGGTCCCTCGGGCCTTATCTCTGCCCCTCGCGGGTGGCGTCCTACGCGAGCGACACAAGGTCCAGGTAGTCGGCGCTCCAGAAGTCCACCGTGCCGTCCGGCATCATCACGACCCGGTCGGGCTCCAGCGCCTGCACGAAGTCCCGGTCGTGGGTCACGATCACCATCGACCCTGGCCACGCCGACAGCGCCCGGGCGATGGCGTCCCGGGACGGCGGGTCGAGGTTGTTGGTCGGTTCGTCCAGGAGCAGCAGGTTGTGCGCTCCCGCCACCAGCTGGGCCAGGGCGAGCTTCGTCTTCTCCCCACCGGACAGCGTCCCCGCGTCCTGGAACGCGCGCTCGCCCGGCAGCCCGAACATCCCCAACAGGGCCCGAAGGGTCTGGTCCGGCTCGATCGAAGAGCGCCGCATGTGGGCCAGAACCTCCACACCCGGTTCGATCCCCTCGTGCTCCTGGGCGAAGTACCCGGCGCTCACCCCCGTCCCGAACCGCACGCGCCCCGTGTCGGCTTCGGACTCCCCGGCCAGGATCCGCAGGAGGGAGGTCTTGCCGGCACCGTTCAGGCCCATGACCAGGACCCGCTCGCTCTTCTCCACGCCGAACGTCACGTCCTCGAACACTGGCGGTCCTCCGTAGCCCTTGGCCAGCCCGGACACCCGGAGGACGAGGTTCCCGCAGTGCGGCGGCTTCGGGAACCGGAACCCCACCCGGCGCTCCTTCTTCGGCGCGTCGACGGCCTCGTGGCGGAGGCGCTCCACCCGCGTATCCAGGGCGTGCGCGATCCGGGCCCGCTTCTCCGTCTGGTGGCGCATCGAATCGGCCAGCGTCTTCAGGCGCCGGATCTCCGCCTGCTGGCGGGTGGCGAGCCGCGTCTTTCGTTGCTCGTCCGCCTTCCGCGCCCGGCGGTACTCCGAGTACGTGCCCTTGTACTCGACCATCCCGGCGTCGTCGAGGTGCAGGACGCGGGTGATCGAGGCGTCCAAGAGGTTGAGGTCGTGGCTGACCACCAGGAGCCCACCGCGGTAGGACGCCAGGAACTTCATGAGCCAGGTCTTGGCGTCGGTGTCGAGGTGGTTCGTCGGTTCGTCCAGGAGCAGGAGGTCGCTGCCCGCGAACAGGATGCGGGACAGTTCGATCCGCCGGCGTTCCCCGCCCGACAGCACCCGGAGCGGCAGGTCCAGGCGATCGGGCTGGACGCCCACGCCGGCGGCGATCCGTCGGGCCTCGGATTCGGCCGCGTACCCGCCGGCGTCGCGGAACGCCTCCTCGGCCCGGGAGAACTTCGCCACGTTGGTCGGGCTGGGGCGCTCCTCGACCGCGAGCCTGAGCTTCTCCAGCCGGACGATGGCTTCGTCCAGCGACCGACCGGACAGGATGTGGCCGATGGCCGTCCGCCCGGGGTCGATCCCGGTGACCTTGGGGTCCTGGGGCAGGTAGCCGAGCGCGCCGCGCCGAAGGACCGTCCCGTGGACCGACGGCAGCTCGCCGGCCAGGACCTTCAGCAGGCTGGTCTTACCGACCCCGTTGCGCCCCACCAGGCCGGCCTTGTCGCCGGCGCGCACGGCGAAGGAGGCCTCGTCCAGCACGACGCGGCCGCCGACTTCGACCGAGAGCTCCTTGACCTGCAACATGACCCGGACAAGGGTACGAGCCGCGAGCGGGTCCGGTGGGACCTCCGGGCCGTTCGCGGCAGGCCGTCCGGCGGACGCGCGGGCCGGAGCCGTTCCTATACTCGGGGCGTGAACGGCCGGGCGGGCGCGAACGCGGGCGGAGGGGTCGGCCGGTGAGCCCGCTGCTCCGGGGTTCGATCCTGTGGGCCACCGAGCAGCCGATCGTGCGGAGCCTCACCACCCGGACGCCGATCTTCCGGCAGATCGCCGGCCGGTTCGTGGCCGGGGACGACCTCGAAGCGGGGGTGGCGGCGGTCCGCGAGCTGGACGGGCAGGGGATCGCGGCCATGCTCGACCACTTGGGCGAGAAAGTGGGGTCGCCGGCCCAGGCGGCGTCGGCGGCCGACGACTACATCCAGGCCCTGAAGCGGGTCCGCGAATCGCCGGAGTTCGACGCGAACATCTCGGTCAAGCTCACCCAGCTGGGGCTGGACTCCGGGACGGACGTGGCCCTCGAGAACATGGAGCGGCTGCTCCAGGTGGCGGGCGAGACGGATCCGCCCACGCTGGTGATGATCGACATGGAGGCCCGGCAGTACGTGGACGGCACGCTCGACGGCTACCTGCAGCTTCGCGAACGGCACCCGAACGTCGGCGTGTGCCTCCAGTCGTACCTGCACCGGACCGTGGTGGACGCCCAGCGCATCGGGGGCCCGTCGGCCATCGTCCGCATGACCAAGGGTGCCTACCTCGAGCCGCCCCAGGTCGCGTATTCGAGCAAGCGGGACGTCACCCGGAACTTCGCCCGGATCGCCGCGACCCTGCTGGGCTCGGGAGCCACGGTCCACCTCGCCACGCACGACCCGAAGCTGGTCGAGGGCGCTCGCCGGTTCATCCGGGAGCGCGGCATCCCCCGGGAGCGCTACGAGTTCCAGATGCTGTACGGGATCCGCCGGGACATCCAGCAGGACCTGGTCCGGCTGGACGAACCGGTTCGCGTCTACGTGCCCTACGGCACCCAGTGGTATCCGTACCTGACGCGGCGGTTGGCCGAACGGCCTGCCAATGTATGGTTCTTCCTTTCCAACCTGCTTCGAAGAGGAGGGTGATCAGCGCATGACCGAAGGGTCGACAGGGTTGACGGCGACCGTCCACCGCAAGGTCGCGTTCCTGGGAGGCGGCCGGATGGGCGAAGCCCTCGTCTCCGGCCTGGTCCGCTCCGGCGGTAGGACGAAGGACGAGCTGATGGTCACCGCCCGCCGGGAGGAGCGGGCCCGGGAGCTCGAGGAGCGGACCGGCCTCACCGTCACGCTCTCGAACCCTGACGCCGTGCAGTGGGCCGACGTGCTGGTCCTCACCGTGAAGCCGCAGGACATGGAGAGCCTGCTTCGGGAGATCGAAGGCCACGTGCGGGTGGAGCAGCTGGTGATCAGCTTCGCCGCCGGCATCCGGACCAGCTTCGTCGAACGGTTCGTGCCGCCGGACACGCCCGTGATCCGGGTCATGTCGAACGTGCCCGTGCTGGTCGACGAGGCGATGTCGGTGATCAGCCCCGGGAAGAGCGCCGACGACAAGCACCTGGCGGTGGCGGCCGAGCTGCTGTCCTCGGTGGGAAAGGTCATCCGCCTCCCCGAGAAGCACCAGGACGCGGTGACCGCGACCAGCGGCAGCGGGCCCGCATACTTCTTCCTGCTGGCCGAAGCCATGATCGAGGCTTGCATCCTGCTGGGGCTGTCGCGCGACGTGGGCACCGAGCTGATCATCCAGACGATGCTCGGGTCCGCGAAGATGCTCCGCGACACGGGCAAGCATCCCGTGGAGCTCCGCGAGATGGTGACCTCGCCCGGGGGCACCACCATCCAGGCCATCCGCGTGCTCGAGGAGGCCGGCGTTCGCGCGGCCTTCCTGAACGCGATCGACGCGGCCTGCAAGCGGAGCGCGGAGCTGGCGATCGGGCACGAACCGGACGAGTCGTAGCCGCGGACATCGAGAGGAGAGCACGGATGGGCAGAGGTGACCGGAACAAGGTGCGCTGGGCGCACGACCGCACGCTGACGAAGAAGGAGCGCGACGCGCGCAAGGCCAAGAATGCCGGCGCGGAACGGAAGGCCGCGTCGAAGAAGTAGCCGAAGGGAGGACTCCACCAAGACGCTCGAAGGTGCGGAGGTGTGGAGATGCGGAGATGCGGAGATG
>DHWS01000082.1:36543-36918 GCA_002413305.1 Actinobacteria bacterium UBA5176
GCGGAGATGCGGAGATGCGGAGACTAATGTGCCTTGGCGGAGCCCAAGGCTTCTCGCCGGCGGGCCTCATTTCAAGGGCACTCAGGGAGCCAGATGATTAGCGAGCTACGTCTACGCAACTTCAAAGGTTGGGCCGACACGAACCCGCTACGGCTTGCCCCGATCACGGGATTCTTCGGCCCGAACAGTTCAGGGAAGACGAGCTTGCTCCAAGCTCTGCTTCTACTCAAGCAAACGACCGATTCGGCCGACCGAGCCCGAGTCTTCGACCTGGGTGGGGATCGCGCCGTGGCATCTCTTGGCACGTATTACGACCTCGTGTATCGGCACGCGTTCCAACAGCCCTTGGATATCGAGTTGAAGTGGCATCGTGCC
>DHWS01000082.1:37119-37382 GCA_002413305.1 Actinobacteria bacterium UBA5176
GGCCGTTTGATGTAATGGACGAGACGGGTAAAAGGCGGTTGTTTTCAGGCACTGAGCTGAGCTACGCTGTGTCGGTATCCGCTTTGCGTGGCGAGCCAACCGTCAATACTCTTCGGTACTCGGTCGATGGAACGTCGTTCATGTTGCGGCGAAAGCCGCAGACGCGCGAATACATCTTGACGGCAGAGCTGGGAGGAGGCTTCCGATTTCGGCGGGTGAAGGGTCGGCCTTGGGCCCTGCCCCCACCGGTCAAGTGCTACGGG
>DHWS01000082.1:37485-46273 GCA_002413305.1 Actinobacteria bacterium UBA5176
CCGGTCAAGTGCTACGGGTTCCCGGATCAGGTACGTGGCTATTACCAGAACGCCGGGTTCCTGTCGGACTTCGAGTTGGAGTTCGAGGTCTTCGATGGCGTGTTTTATCTGGGTCCTCTGCGTGACGACCCGCATCGTCAGTACAACTGGGGAGGGGGAAGGCCACAAGACGTAGGGAGGCGAGGTGAGAACGCCATCGAGGCGCTCATTGCGTCACGTTCAGACGGCAAGGTGAACAGCCGAGGTTTCGTCCACCGGCAGGACGGGCGCCGGCGACTTCCGCGTGTGACGATTGAGGAACACGTCGCTGCTTGGCTCTACCAGCTGGGGCTCATTCACAGCTTCCGGGTAGAAGCAATTGATCCCGAGGAGACTCTATTTCGAGTGCGCGTAAGACGAACCGCCACCTCGGCCGATGTCCTCCTGCCGGATATCGGCTTCGGAGTCTCCCAAGTCCTCCCCGTCCTGGTGCTTCTTGCCTACGTACCGGAAGGATCCATCGTATTGTTGGAGCAGCCTGAAATCCATCTGCATCCCGCTGCGCAAGCTGAACTGGCTGATGTCCTGCTCGAGGCTGCTTTGGCCCGCGGCGTCCAGGTCGTTGTCGAGAGCCACAGTGAGCATATGCTACTTCGACTGCAGAGACGGATTGCTGAGAAGAAGCTCGCGCGTGGTCTTGAGGTAACGCCCGAGGACGTTGCCTTCTACTTCTGCGATGTCAAAGATGGGAATGCACAAGCCCAGGAACTCAAGGTGGATCTGTTCGGGAACATCGCGAACTGGCCCTCGAACTTCTTTGGTGACGCGTTCAAGGAAGCGAGCTCGATGACAGAAGCCGGCATTAGACGGCGTCTCGAGGCCTCGGAAAAGTCGACATAGTGGACGAGCTCGTAATTGATACGAACGTTCTGATCCTCGCGAACGCACGCGATGATTTGGTGGATGACCATAATCATCTCCGATGCGTACTGGCGTGTACGCTGTTTCTTCGGGACGTGGAGAGCAACGGCAGGGTGCATCTTGACTCCTCTCGCCTGATTCTGGCGGAGTACACTAGATATTGCAGCTACAGCGGTCAGCCAGGCACGGGTGACCGGTTCTTCCTTTGGCTTCACAACAACCAAGCCAATGAGGACAGGGTCTGTTGGAGTGACATCTCCGAGTCCGCATCGAGGGGATTTGACGAATTCCCTGACGTTTCTGGCCTCATTGGGTTCGACATGGACGATCGGAAATTCGTAGCAACCTCACGAGCTTGCTCCCTGCATCCCACCGTGGCGAACGCGACGGACTGAGACTGGTGGGACTATCGCGCGGCTCTCCGGGATCAGGGGGTACCCCTTACATTCCTCTGCGATTGGCTCTTTGGCTAGGGAGGCTTGGGTCTGGTTTACCTTGTGAGCTCAATACGCGTGTGCGGAATGCATCTCGAGGTGCGGGCGCGTTTCGAAGGGAAAGGAGGGCCTATGTTTCCACTGCAGAAGGGCCGGATCACCAAGCAGGCCCATGTGGGCCTGCCCGAGGGGACGTTCGAGGAGGAGCACGGGCGGGAGGCGTTCGATGGGCGCGTCTCGCATCTCTACCGGTCGCATCCGCCGACGGCCTGGGTCCGGATCGACGGGCCCCTGCAACCGCGCGCCTACGACCTGAACGGCCTCGAGCCCGGCGATATGACCGACCCGGCAGGTGCGTGGCAGCGCATCCTCCACAACGAGGATGTCTCCATCTACGTCAGCAGGCCCACCGGGCCCGCTCCCTCTTTCCTTCGGGACTCCGACGGCGACCTGTGCTACTTCGTCCACAAGGGGGCCGGCCTGCTGGAGACCGACTACGGCCCGCTGCGGTTCGAAGCGGGCGACTTCCTGGTGCTCCCGAAGGGCACAACCCACCGGATCGTGCCCGATGCCGAGGCGGAGACCTTCCTGTACATCGTCGAGTCCCGCGGCGAGTACCGCCTCCCCGACAAGGGCATCCTGGGCAAGCACGCACTGTTCGACCCGGGCGTCATCGAGACCCCAGAGCCGGATCCGCACGACGAAGAGGGCGAGTTCCAGGTCCGGGTGAAGCGGGACGAGCGATTCACCACGCTCACCTATCGGTGGCACCCGATGGACGTGGTCGGGTGGAAGGGCGACCTGTGCCCGATGCGCCTGAACAAGCGCGACTTCCGGCCGGTGGTCTCGCCCAGGTACCACATCCCGCCGAGCGTGCACGCTGTGTGGAAGTCCGACGGGTTCGAGATCGGGCTGTTCGCCCCGCGGCCCACCGAGACCGGCGACCCCACCGCGCTCCGGGTGCCGTTCTTCCATTCGAACATCGACAAGGACGAGGTCCTCTTCTACCACCAGGGGCAGTTCTTCAGCCGGGCGGGGATCGGCGAGGCGTTCATCACCCACCACCCACAGGGGCTGCAGCACGGCCCCCAGGCCGCCGCGATCGAGGCGTCGAAGACCAAGGAGTTCGCCGACGAGTACGCGCTGATGGTGGAGGCCGACAAGCCGTTCGAACGGGACGACGCCCTGGCCGACGTGGAGATCGAAGGCTACGCAACCTCGTGGGCAAAGGGCATGGGCCTGCTGGACTGAGCTGCGGGCGGGTCGGCCGAGGCGCGCCGGCGAAGCCTTCAGGGCGGTTCGGTCACGGGCACGCGTACCGGCTCGCCCTCGGCCCTGGTTCGCAGGCGCGCGATCAGCTTGCTGGGCCAGTGGGGCTCCATGCACGGGCGCTCCACGAGTGCGAAGAAGGTGACGCCGGCCGCCAGGGTCGCCGCGACGAGTGCGACTGCTGAGCCGGCCCAGGCCAGGGCCGATGCCGGATGCAAGGCGCGCGCGATCAGAAGCATGAGCGGGTAGTGCAACAGGTAGATCGAGTAGCACATCCCGCCGATGGTCGTCAGCCAGCGGTTGCGGAGCACTCGCCGAGTGAGCGGGCCACGAAAGGCAGCCATGTACAGGCCCACGATCAGCCATGGCGCGATCACTGTGAGCCGGCCGCTGTGCGTGGTGCCAGCGAGGAGGAAAAGCACCGGCCAGCCCACAAGCGTTATCAAATCCCACGCGGCGCGGGGGACCGGCTGCTCTGCCCAATCGCTCACGTAGACGTCGGCGAGCACGAAGCCAGCGAGGAAGAACACCAGGTAGCTGAGGACAGTTCCTGTGTCCCATCGGACTACAGACCCGACCAATGCGGCCAGGAGTCCGACGGCAGCCATGGCGATGCGTCTCCTCCCTGTGTCGTCGATCCTGAACAGGACCGCGAGCAGGAGGACCAATAGGTAGAACTGGACCTCGATCTCGAGCGACCAGAACGGCACGTTGAGGTTCGAGTCGTAGCCGAACACCGAGCGGTGCTGATAGATCAGGCTCGCCAGAAGGTGCGGCAGGAGCACGCGGACTGGTGACAGGGCCGCGGCGGCGGCGAATGAGAGAGCGAGGGCCAGCACATAAGGCGGCTCCAGCCGCGTCAGACGCCGCAGGTAGTATCCGCGAAGGTTGACCGGGCGGGCTCCCGCGCGACGCCATGCGGCGAACGGCAGGGCGAGGATGAACCCGCTGATCACGAAGAAGAGCTCAACTCCGAACCACCCAGGCGCCAGGATGGCCGGGATCCGCACGCTCGGATCGATAGTGCCGAACGGTCGGTCAAGCCGAAGGTTGGGACTGAGCACCTGCCCAACGTGCAACAGGACCACGAGGGCGATCGCGACGAACCGCAGACCGTCGATCTCCGGGATGAAGCGGCCCGAGGAGGTCCGTCGGGATAGACGCGCCAGCACCTGGTCCATTACGGCCGCGAGTGTCGGTTACCCGGCCAATCGGGGCATCCCCACTTCGACCGGCCTGCTGTGCGTAGTTCTGCGTACCCGCGACCCCGCCGTCTACGACGCTCGCACACGACCGCTGGCACGACCGCCGGCACGGGCGCTGACCTGCGGCGTCCTTCGCCGTGGAACCGCCCGGGAACACGCGGAGCCGGCGCGAGCGGCCCGGTCCTTCGCGGAATCCTCGAGCTAATCGTCGAGCTCGTCGGCGCGGAGCAGCAGCCGGCCCTCGTGATTGCGATGGGGGGCGGCTCCGGCGCCGCTCAGGTTGTAGACCCCGCTGCACCGACCATCCGAGGTAGTTGGCCGCCTGCCGGGTGGTCATCCGCGGCGGCCCGTCCCACCCGGACTGGACCCGGGAGGACAGCGCCGCCCCGCTCCTGGAGCTCTAGCCAACCCTTCCTCGGCATAGCCCGGAAGCCTTCAGGGCGCTCCGGTCACGGGTACGCGCACCGGCTCACCGTCGGCCCTGGGTCGCAGGCGCGCGATCAGCTTGCTGGGCCAGTGGGGCTCCATGCAGGGGCGCTCCACCAGCGCGAAGAAGATGACACCTGCCGCCAGGGTGGCCGCGACGAGTGCGGTGGCAGAGCCGGCCCAGGCCAGGGCCGACGCCGGATGGAAGGCGCGCCCGATCAGGAGCATGAGCGGGTAGTGCAACAGGTAGATCGAGTAGCACATCCCGCCGATAGTGGTGAGCCAGCGATTCCGCAGGATCCGTCCAGTGAGGGGTCCGCGGAAGGCCGCCATGTACAGCACCACGACGAGCCACGGCCCCACCGCCAAGAGTTTCTCGCTGCGGGTGAGGCCGACGGCGACGAGGAGCACCACCCAACCGACGACGGAGACCAGGTCCCAGGCCCGACTCGACGTCGGCCGCTCTCGCCAGTCGACGACGTAGACGTCGGCGAGCACGAAGCCCGCAAGGAAGAACTCGAGGAAGCTCAGGACGGTGAGGCCGTCCCGGCTCCCATGGGATCCGAGCGCGAGGCCTGCAAGGCCCACGGCGGCCATGGCGATCCGCCGCTTCGTCGTGTCCTCGATCCGGAACAGCAGAGCCAGCAACGGGACGAGGACATAGAACTGCACCTCGATCTCCAGGGACCAGAGCGGTGAGTTGAGAAAGCTGTCGTACCCGAACAGCGTTCCGTGCTGGTAGACGAGACTGGCCAGGAGATGGGGGAGCAGGCCGCGGATCGGGCCGACCGCAGCCGCAGCGACGAACGCGAGACCCAGCGCCAGGACGTAGGGGGGCTCCAGTCGTGTCAGCCGGCGCAGATAGTAGGCGCGCAGGTTCACCGGCCGCCCTCCCGTCCGTCGCCACGCAGCGAACGGCAAGGCCAGAATGAAGCCGCTGATGACGAAGAACAGCTCGACGCCGAACCACCCGCTCGCCAGCACTGGGGGTGCTTTCGCGCCTGGGAGCGCGGTGCCGAATGGAAGATTGAGTCGAAGATTCGGAGAGAGGACGATGCCGACGTGGAAGCCCACCACGAGAGCGATAGCCAGGAAGCGCAGGCCGTCGATTTCAGGGATGTAGCGGCCCGAGGAGGTCCTTCGGGATAGACGCGACAGCACGTGGTCCACTACGGCTGCGATTGTCGGTCACTCCGCCCGATCAGAGCCTGCCCACTTCAACGGGTCTCCCATGCGTAGTTCTGCGTATCGGCGACCCCGGGCCCTCGCGGGATAGGCTTCGCGTCGCTCGACGAGGTTCGCGGACCGTGGCCGGCACGCCCAGCACGTTCTGCAACCTCCCGATCCCGTCCGCTTCGACCTCCACCACCGAGCCCGGCTCCAGAGGGGTGCCGAGCCCTCGGGTGCGGCGGCGGAGTGGGGACGCCAGGACCATGCCCGGCCGAGTCCCCTTGGCGGTCATCGAACGGATGGCCGCCATCTCCGGGAAGATCCATGCTGCCGGGGCCAGCGGGACCTCGGAGGAGACCCGCCCATCCAGCTTCGATACCAGCGATCCTCCCCTGGGAGCGAAGTCGTCCGCGGTCACCACGCACGGGCCGAAGGACAGCGCGACGATCCCGCGGGCCCGGCTCGGCTGGCTCCAACTCACCATGATCGTGTAGCCGAAGATCAGCCCGGCGGCCTGCTTCGGCGTCACGCTGTGGCCGGTCCGCCCGACGATGCAGGCCAGTTGCGGGTTGTGGTCGAGCGTCGGGTCGGTGCCCGGCCAAGGAACCTCGTCGCCCGGTCCGAGGATCCGTTCGCGCCGGAATGGCGGGAGGTAGGGGACCAAGAGGCGGGGCTTTCGAACCCGGAACTCGCGGGTTACGTCCGGCTGCATGAGAGCAACACGGGCGGCGTCGAGCGTGGAGCCGCCGTTGCGGGCGACGAGCGCTTCCAGGGTGGGGGGGAAGGCCGGGTGACCGACCGCGTCGGGCAGGTCCACGACGACCCCCTCCACCAGCGCGCCGAGGCGCCGGGCGCCTCCACGGAGGTAGGTCACGAGTCGCATGGCCAGGGACCCGGATGATAGCCCCGGTTGCCGCCCATTCCTCGGAAGGTGTGGGAATTTATGGGCCACATGGCGACGAACGAAGGGGGCGGCGGCCCTCCCCCGAACGACGGCGGCGGCTCCGAGGGCGGAGGCGGCTCCGGAAGGCGGGCGTCGCCGCCCGCCTCGTGGCGGGCGGTGGAGGTCTTCCCCGTCTTCCTGCTTGTGGTCATGGTCACCCTGATCGGGGCATCGGTCCTCCAGGGGGTCGTGCGGTCCTGCGGGCCCCAGCTGACGATCGGCACCCTGATCCAGGAGCTTGCCTTCGCCGGGGCGGTGCTGTTCTGGGTCCGATACGTGAAGCACAGCTCGTTCGCCGCGCTTGGGCTGCCGAAACGTCCGGCCGGCGACGTGGTCACCGGCGTGGTCGCCGGCGTGGCCCTCTTCCTACTGGCCTTCCTGGTGGCGGACGTCACCAGCGCCGTCGCCGCGGCGATCCTCGGGCACCAGCCCGTCCAGCCGAAACAGATCGATCCGTGCGTCCGGGGCCTGGCCTTCCAGCTCACCGGCCCCATCGTCATCCTGGCCGCCCCGCTCGGCGAGGAGCTGTTCTTCCGAGGGTTCTTCTACAAGGGGCTCCGGCGGCGGTTGGCCATCTGGCCGTCGGCGGTGATCTCGGGACTGGCGTTCGGTGCGCTGCACATCGCCGGGTGGTCGTTCCTGCTCATCGTGCCCGCCCTGTTCATGGTCGGGGTCGGGCTGGCCCTGGTGTACGAGCACCGGCAGAGCCTGCTCGCGTCGGTGGCCGCACACGCCACGTTCAACGTGATCGGCTTCATCGCCATCGCGATGGGACGGAAATAGGAGTACGGGACGAACCACCTGCCCGTGGACCGTCGCGGCCCCGCGTGCTTGAATCCCGCCAATGCCGGAGGAAACGTCCCTCGTCGCCGTCCGGGCCGCCGTAGAGGCGATCGTTCCGCCGCTCGGCGACCTGCCGGGCGCCGCCGACCTCGACGTCCAGCGTCACGTGGTCGAGGCCATCGAGCAGTTCCTGCCCGGGTTCGTCGACCTCCTGGCCACCTTGCTCGACGCCTACGCGGACGACGTCGAGCCGGGCGCGGGGTTCGCCCAGCTCGACGCGGACGGTCGCGTGGGCGTCCTGCGGACCATGTCCGGCGAGGAGAACCCGGACATGCAGGACATCGTGGACGGCCTGCTGGTCTTCACGTACGGCGGTTACTTCTCCGAATGGACGGGCTACGACCGGGCCTCGGGGACCCTGCGGCCGCCGGCCGTGTGGTCGGCGATGGGGTACGCGGGTCCGAGCGCCGGACATCCCGACTACCGGAAGGACGGCTGACCGCGTATGCGGAACGAGAACCCGGACGTCCTGATCGTCGGCGCCGGTGCCGGCGGGCCGGTGGTGGCGAAAGCACTGGCCGAACACGGGGCCAGCGTGCTGATGCTGGAGGCGGGCCCCTGGCTCGACCCTGGCCGCGACTTCACACGCCTCGAGGACGACATGGGTTCGATCATCGACGGGCGGCTCCGGTGGGGCCCATCGGACCGTTCGAAGCCGCCCTGGATGCGGCGGCGGGTGGGCGTCGGCCTGATCCTGCAGGCTGCCGGCGTGGGGGGGACGACCCTCCACTACAACGCGATCTCGGTCCGGCCCTATCGGCGGTCCGTCGACGGTGTCTGGCCCCTCACCTACGACGAGCTGGTGCCGTACTTCGAACAGGTCGAGGCCTACCTGCCCGTCCGGCAGCTCGACGAGGGCGACCTGGCCACCAAGGACGCCGTGTTCGGGGAAGCCTGCGAGAAGATGGGCTTGGCCCACACCTCGTCGAAGGACATCACCGAGCCGGTGTGGCGCCGTTCGTTCAACGCCATCCTGCCGATCGCCCGCATGACGCCGGACGGGCCATTGGAGTATCCGGAGATCGACGGCTGCACGATGTGCGGGCACTGCCTGGTCGGCTGTCCGAACCCTGCCGGGGCGCCGCTGGAGCGCAAGGCGAAGCGGGCCACGAACGTGAACTACGTGCCCGACGCCCTGGCCACCGGGAGCTGCGAGGTGGTGCCGAACGCGTTCGCCACGCTCCTGCTGTTCGACGACGACGCGCCGGGCGGCCGGGCGGCCCGCGTCCGCGGCGTCCGGTGGCGCGACGCAGGGAGCGGCGAGGTCCACGAGGCGAACGCGAAGGTGGTCGTCCTGGCCGGCGGTTCGATCGAATCGCCCCGTCTGTACCTCAACTCGGGTCTCCCCGACCCGCACGGCACCGTCGGGCGCTACCTGACCACACACGCCCAGGACCTGGTCACGGGGTTCTTCGACCGAGACCTCCGGCCGGACGTCGGCCAGGTCACCATGGCCCGGGCTGACTTCCCGGGCTACGGCTGTCTGTTCAGCCAGGGATACGGGCCGCAGTCGTTCGCCATCGTGCTGGCCGGTGGCGGCGGTGGGTTCTGGGACGAACCGGTCCCGGGCGAGCCCTGGGACGTCCAGGGCCGGTTCT
>DHWS01000162.1:0-3458 GCA_002413305.1 Actinobacteria bacterium UBA5176
CCGCAACCCCTGGCGGCTCCTGCTCCCCTACGCCCTCATCGGCCTCCTCGCCCTGCTGCTGCTGAACGGCCTGACGCACAAGAGCCCCCAGACGGCGCGGCTCGACACCTTCTACGCCCAGCTCCAGGACAACCAGGTCAAGACCCTGGCCATCGCCACCGACTCGATCGACTGGACGACCGCCGGCGGGACCGACTACACGGCCGTGCTGCCGCCGAACTTCGACCCGACCTCTCTCACCAGCCAGGCGATCAAGGCGGGCGCTCGGGTCACCGGCAAGGTCCCCAGCGCCTGGACGGGGTTGCTGTTCCAGTGGCTCATCCCCATCGGCCTGCTCGCCGTGGTGTGGATCTTCCTGTTCCGCCGGATGGCCGGAGGGGGCGCGGCCAGCGCGCTCAACCTCGGCAAGAAGGGCGTGAAGATCTACGACCGCAAGGAGATGAAGACCACGTTCTCGGACGTGGCCGGCCTGGACGAAGCCGTCGAGGAGCTCCGGGAGATCGTCGACTTCCTGAAGTTCCCGAAGAAGTACCAGCGGCTGGGCGGACGGATCCCGAAGGGTGTCCTGCTGTTGGGACCCCCCGGCTGCGGAAAGACGCTGCTGGCGCGGGCGGTGGCCGGCGAGGCCGCCGTGCCGTTCTTCTTCATGTCGGGTTCGGAGTTCGTGGAGATGTTCGTCGGGCTGGGCGCGGCTAGGGTTCGCGAGCTGTTCAACCAGGCCAAGGAGAAGGCGCCGTGCCTGGTGTTCCTGGACGAGCTCGACACCATCGGCAAGTCGCGGGCGGGCGCGCTGGGCGGTTCGTTCGGCTCGCACGACGAACGCGAGCAGACGCTGAACCAGCTGCTGGTCGAGATGGACGGGTTCGACTCCACGAAGGGCGTCATCATCATGGCCGCCACCAACCGGTCGGACGTGCTGGACCCGGCGCTCGTCCGGCCCGGCCGGTTCGACCGGCAGGTCGTGGTGGATCGGCCCGACCTTCGCGGCCGTGAGGCCATCCTGAACGTGCACACCCGTGGGGTGGCGCTGGATCCCAATGTCGAACTGCGGATCCTGGCGTCCCGAACCCCGGGCTTCACCGGCGCGGACCTGGCGAACGTGGTGAACGAGGCCGCGCTGCTCGCCGCCCGCCGCGAGAAGAACGCGGTCGAGGAGGACGACCTGGAGGAGGCCATCGACCGGACCGTGGCCGGCCTGGAGCGCAAGAGCCGGATGATTGGCGAGAAGGAGAAGGAACGGGTGGCCGTGCACGAGATGGGGCACGCCCTGGCGGCCCTTCGTTCCAAACACATCGACCCCGTGCACCGGGTCACGATCATCCCGCGCGGCGCGGCCGCACTGGGCATCACGATGACCCGGCCGCTGGCGCCTCCTCCTCCGCCACCCGCTTGATCTGTTCGGGCGGATCGGTCCCCTCTGGGACCTACTCATCGCTCGTCATCGCCGGCCCCTGCTCCATCGACTCTGGGGCGGTCATCGTCCAACAGAACGTCAAGGTGCTGGCCGGCGCGGACCTGTACGCAGCGTTCGCCGGGTCGCCTCTGCGGGTTGGCACCAACCTGAACGTCGGGTTGGGCGCGGTGCTCGTCCTGGGCTGCGAGCCCTTCGCGTTCACGTGCTTCAACGACGATCCGAACAACCCAACGATGCACACGAACGATGTCGTCATAGGAGACCTGAGCGCGGGGGGAGCCCTCGCGGTGCTGGCTCACCACAACAGGCTCGGCGGCGTCCAGATGACCGGCGGGGGCGGGGGCTTCAACTGCATCGGGCGGTCCGCACTCTTCGGCTCGCCGGCATACGGCACCTACGAGGACAACGTGATCGCGACCGGCGTCTCGATCACCGACTGGACGTCATGCTGGCTGGGCTTCTTCCGCAACACCGTCTCGAGCAGTGGCGTCAATTACAACAACAACGCCACCCGCGACCCGGACGGGAACGAGGTTGCTACCAACACGATCTTCGGCGATCTGAACTGCTCGGGCAACACGCCCGCTCCCCAGATCGGGGACTCCGGGGGGTCGCTGAACAGGGTGACGGGCACCACCACGGGGCAGTGCGTCGGACTGGTGGGGCCTTAGCTCCCCTGGGAGGGACAAGGCCAAAGGCCGGGGCTACCTTGTCCTTTATCGGTTTGTAAGTGTCAAGCGGCGGCCTCCACGGCCCCGGGCCACGCCACCTCCTCCGAGTAGCTCCTCCGCTCGGCCATCCCCCCGGGGCTCCGAGTCTACGCGTGTGCCGTACCCGCCGGGACGCGACAGCCGAGCTCGCCCAGGACCTCGTGAACCGCCGGTTCGACGTCGACGGCCCGAACGAGCTCTGGGTCAGCGACGTCGAGCGCCACGAGGCGCTGTTGGACCGTGCGGAGGTGACAGGACTCCGCCCGCGGGCTATCGCAGCAGCCCGCGAGAAGCTGGGGGCAGCCTGACACGGAGGTCCATGCGAACAACCCCATCGAGACCGACCGCGGAACGCCTCAAAGCCCGGCTTCGACCGATGCGAAGGCTGAAGCGAGACCGCTCCGCCAGGGTCATCGTCGCTGGCCATGCCTTCCTCCAGAACCTCCGCCGGGGCTTCTACGACCTCGGTACCGACGTACCTCCCGCTGCTCGCCTTGCCGAAGCCTTCGCCGAACTGGCCCTTGTGATCTGACACCGGCCCGAGCGGATGGGTCCGCCTCGCCCGGGCCTCAGCCAACGCAACAGTGCCCTTGCCCTCGCCCCGCTGACCAGGCGTCGTCCTAGGCGATCTCCTCCTTGGCGCCGGCAGCGGCACCCGTCGCGGCCGCCACCAAGCCGCGGGTGCCATGACGAATCCGCGGCGTGGTGGCCACCTTGTAGAGGCCGAGCAGCGTCGCCAACCCCTCGACGAAGAGCGAGGAGAGACCGAGCGGATCGGTCCAGTTGCCCACGTCGTCGTGGAAGTTCGGGAGGCCTGTGGTCCTGCTGAGCGTGAAGGCCGTGAAGGTCAATCCGGCCATCAGCGCCACCAGGCCCCAGGCGAGGCGTGAGTCGGTGCGCAGCAGGAGAAGGGCGACCGCCAGCGTTCCGGCCATGAGGGCGACGTACAGCGCGAAGACGAACGGATGCTTGTGGAACTGGCTCACCCCGTCCAGCAGGTGGAACAAGGCGATCGAGATCAGCAGGCCGATCCCGATGGCGCGGCCGACCTGGTCACGCTCCGCTGCTTCACGCGGGCTGAGCGAGCTCATGGGCACCTCCAGTCACAGACGGGAGTCCGAGGTCATCGAACGGGGCACCGAAAGGGTATACGCACGAGCCCTTCCCCGGATGCCAGCTCAACCCCATCGACCGAGGCGGGCTGTCATGTCGGTCCGGGCGCCGTCACGGCGGCATTCGCCTCCTTCGTCATGAGCAGGCGGGCGGCGGGGTAGTCGTCCGTGCCGCGCATGACCTGGCGGAGGGCGGCGACCCCCGCCACACCCTCCATGTCG
>DHWS01000162.1:3644-4553 GCA_002413305.1 Actinobacteria bacterium UBA5176
AGGCCGGTTCGGTGCGCAGGCCGGCGGAGGTGGAGGGCACCGGGACGCGAAGGACCGCACCGGCGGACCCGTGGGGCACCTGGGCGGGCCGCCGGGGCTTCGCGCCGGTCCGGTTCCGCCCGGTCTCATACGCGCACGCTGGCATGTCCGGGCGGAACGTGCTCAGGCCCGCTACCCCCTGTCCCTTGCCGACCAGAACTTCACGATGGCGCCTCGGGGGACTCCCGCATCGGACGCCTCGCCGCCACATTCCGTTCGCCTCGATAGGGAACAGGCACACGAACACCGGCCCGAGCGAACTCCGATTTCCGACCCCCACAGGGTACGAATTCGGCGACGGCGGTGTCTACGTCAACTTAGGTTCGCGATGGCTGCCGACCGAGGAGACGAAGAGACGCCAGCGAGGATCCCGCCGTCGCCCCGGCGCATTTCACTCCGATGCCGTTCGGCCCCACGTCAGGTGATGGGGCCCGCACCCCCGTTCGGCAGACGGGCCCTAGCCCGTGAACCAGTTCACCAGCCACACGCCCAACCGGCAAGAAACTCGGGCTCACATGAGGCATTCGCGCTGGTCAGGGGGCTGCTCGACCTGACGAGGCGGCGGAAAACCCAACGTCGAGATCACGGGAAGAAAGGCTAGAAACCCTGGGCTGACACCGTTTTCAAGACCGTCGCCTTCGTCCGCTCGGCCATCCCCCCGGGGCCCGAGTCTACCCGGCGGCTGTCGGAGGGCAGGTTGCAGACGCATACTCCAGGGGTTCGATTTGAGCCACAGGGTGGGCTACACACTGGGCCTCCCGGCTACCCGACGGCGCTCGGGCCCCAGAAGACTCCCTCGTCACACAGGCCGCCGTTGCGTTTGTACGCGTGGCGGCTCACCATACAGGAGAGGGAGAACGCCCCATCCAA
>DHWS01000162.1:4858-6251 GCA_002413305.1 Actinobacteria bacterium UBA5176
AGGCGCCGGTGCGAGAGCCGGCGTATCGACAGCCTGCCGCTCCTTCCAGGTCGGCACGCAGAGGCTTCAGTTGGGGGAGCCTGGCCGTCCGCTTCGTCTTGAGCCTTCTGGGCGCCGCCGGCATGGTTGTCGGGGCGTTCCTGGAGTGGGTGCACCAGAGCAAGGCGAAAGGTGTGGACGTGAGCGTCCGGGCGTTCTTCCGATCGAACTTCACCACGCACGCCCAGTTCGCGAAGAGCCTCGGCGTCGTCTTCATCATCCTCGGCCTGCTCGCCATCGTGGGGATGGCTTTCCGATCAGGATGGCTGACCAGCTTGGTCGGTGTGCTCGGCATCGTTGGGTTCGTGCTCTTCGTCATCGAACTCCACCGATCCAAGGCCTCGCTGCCCGGGTCGATTGGCCCGGGGGCCTGGATCGCCCTGGCCGGGGGATTCCTCGCCCTGATCGGTGGAATCCTCGGCGGGAGGGCTCGGCCCGTTGCCCGGTAGGCGCCATCGAGTCCGATGGGAAGGGGCAGCCTGTAGAAGAAGCCGAGCATCGCGTTGAGGGTATGGCCATCCCATTCGCGCAGAGCCGGTGGATCAGGTTCCGACGTATTCCTACTCTGGTAGGACCCATCCGTGCGCTCGCCGCGTTTTCCCTGTTCAGAGCCCACATCCCAATAAGTGCACCCCCACAGGCCGCTCTCTACCCTATCCCGTCTTGTCTTTGAGCCTGGCCCTAGCTCCCGATACCTGGCTGGTCTTGAGCCCGATCCCCATCTGGTCCGCCGCCCGCCGCGCCTAACGCAACCCGATGCATCACGTCTTGGGTCCGGGGGCGGAGTGAGAGGCATCGCTACCGGAGCCTGCCGCTCTTATAGGAGTCAGGTCCGGCCGCCCGGATAATCGAGCCGAGCAACACACCCGGACGCAGTAAGCGATTCGGTGCGAGCCGCGTCTTGACAATCACGCGGCGCACGGCGCGGGGAGGCGGATCCCGTGCGATACGAGAACTCGATCACGTCGCTGGCCTGCACGTTCGAGTTCTCGTATCCGACGGGTCGCGACCGTCCTCGGCCGGAGCGCTCGCCGCGCCGGCAGGAGGCTGCAGCAGACCTCGGGTATCATGGCAGGATGGCGTCGCCGATCCGACTCGTGGAGTTCCCGGCCGACGAGCCGGCTCGGGCGCGCCGCTTTTGGACCGGGCTCTTGGGGGTGGAGCTCGACGACCGTGCGGACGGCGAGGGGGACGGCTGGCAGACCGGCGGAGACGGTCCCGCGCTGGGCCTGCACCAGCGTGGCACGGGACCAGGGGACCGTGTGTCGCTCCCGTACTTCTCCGTCTCGGACATGAAAGCGACGCTGAACCGCGTCCGCGAGCTCGGCGGAGAGGTCATCCACCCGGGGGAGCG
>DHWS01000169.1:0-4163 GCA_002413305.1 Actinobacteria bacterium UBA5176
GTCCTCTGTTGACTGACCGCCAAGCTCTCTGTGCTGAGAGCGTGCCGGCGGATCCTCGTTCCGACGGGTCGCATGGCCTTCTTCACGATCTTCATCTCGCCCGGCCTGTCGAGGCGGGATCATCGACGGGCGGTCCTCCGGGGCCCGCGGGCGGTCGCGTCGAACCGAGGTCAGTCCGAGCTGGTGGCGGCGGCCGGGTTCGTGCAGGTGGACGAGATCGACTTCACCGAGCAGTTCCTGGAGACAGCGCGGAGATGGCTCCGGTTCGCCCTGGAGTTGGAGCCCGCGCTTCGCGCCTCTCTGGGCGACGACGCGTTCGACGAGCAGATCGCCGATCGGAGGGACATGGTGGCGTCCTCCGCCACGAGGTCAGGCTCCTCCGTCGTCAGCGACGGTCTCTGGATCTACGGCGAGTCGATCGTGCGGTGCTCGCCGCGGCCAGTCGAGCCGTCCCTCGTGAGCGGTGGAGTCTGTTCTTCGTGCGGCCGCAGACCCTGCTCCGTTGGCACCGGGAGGCGGTCAAGCGGAAGTGGATCTACAAGAGGAAGGGTAAGCCCGGACGGCCCCCGATCGACCCGGAGATCCGCGCCCTGATCCTCCGGCTAGGGAGGGAGAACCGTCGGTGGGGGTGCGTCCGCATCCAGGGCGAGCTTCGAAAGCTGGGGATTCGGATCGGGGCGACCACCGTCCGGTCGATCCTCCGGCGCTCGGGTCTCGGGCCGGCCTCTCGGGGGCCGGACCCGGGCTGGCGAGCGTTCCTCCGGTCCCAGGCATCCGGCATCCTGGCATGCGACTTCTTCACCGTCGAGACCGTGACTCTGAAGACGCTCTACGTGCTGTTCTTCATCGAGCTCTCCACCAGAAAGGTCCACGTGGCGGGCGTCACGGACCACCCCGACTCGGCGTGGGTCACCCAGCAGGCCCGCAACCTGGCCATCCAGGACCGCCTGGAAGGCGTCCGGTTCCTGATCCGCGATAGGGACTCCAAGTACCCGTGGTCCTTCGACGAGGTGTTTCGGTCCGAAGGGGTGCGCATCGTTCGTTCCCCGGTCCGTGCTCCGAAGGCCAACGCTATCTGCGAGCGGTGGGTGGGCACGGTTCGCCGGGAGTGCCTGGACCATCTGCTCGTCCTCGGTCGCCGGCACCTGGACCGGGTCCTCGCCTTCTACGTCGCTCACTACAACGGCGCAAGGCCGCATCGCGGGCTCGACCTCCAGAGCCCGGAACCGCGAGGCGACCCACCCCAGCGGCTCCAACCTCGGACGGTGAGACGCCGCGATGTCCTCGGCGGGATCATCCACGAGTATGAGCCCGTCGCGGCCTGAGGTGCGGATGTTCATCGTGGCTCGCAACCCGCAGCCCGACACCAAGCTCCCGTTCCTGGTGAAGCTCCCCCTGGAAGGTGGCCTGGTGCTGAAGGCTCGGGAGGAGTGGCCGAGGACGTCCCGGGTGTACTGCCACCCGTTCGAGGAGGACTGGCCCGAAGCCCCGGACATCCTGGAGGAGGTCCCGGTGATCCTCTGCAGGAGGCGCGGAGCGGCGATCGACCTGGTGCTGGATCGTCCCCGCCTGGCCCGGTCCCAGTTCGTGTTCACCGAGGTCAAGGGCCGGCCCGCGATCTTCTGGCAGACCCAGAAGACGGCCCGGACGGCGAACCCGGGAGGACGGGTCCCCCGCAGACGAGCCCTCGCCTCCGGCTTCACCATCGTGGTCGACACCCGCGAGCGCTACGGCTACCGGTTCGCCGGTCGGGAGGTGCAGACCGAACGCGCCGCCATCCCCGCCGGGGACTACGCGGTACGCGACGAAGAGGGCGTCATCCTGGCCACGGTGGAGCGCAAGAGCCTGGAGAACCTGGCCACCACCCTGTCGGACGGGACCCTGGCCTTCCAGATGCAGCGCCTGGCCGAGGTTCCCATCGCGGCTGTGGTGGTCGAGGGACGGTACCCGGCCCTGCTGGCCTCCCCGCACGTGCCGGGAGGCTGGCTCGGCGACGTCCTGGCCCGACTGCAGGTCCGCTACCCCGAGGTGCAGATCGTCTTCGCCGACTCCCGCCGGTTCGCCGAGGAATGGACGTACCGGTTCCTGGCCGCCGCGATCGCCGATGCGCCCGGCGAGCCTCCGGCCTGAAAGTCAGCATCGATACGGTCGCCATCGAGCACGATCGCCTCGGGGGGAACAGGTACTCGACCACCGGCCCGAGCGAACTCCGATTTCCGACCCCCACACGGAGGAGGACGAGCGGGCACGTGGCAGCGGCGATCGACCACTCTCGTATTCGCGGATCGGAACCGCAGTTCACTGTTGCGCTCGGAGGCTGCCTCTGACTAGCTCGCGCGGGATCTCGGCCGCATAATGTCGTCGAGGATCCCTCCGGCCTTTGCGCCCGCTCGTCCTTTCCCTTCACGCGAGCTCGATCCGGTCGGTCATCAGACCCCAGATGAAGCCCGCGAGTTCGCGCGCGACAGCTACCCGGTGGACGGCCCGCTGCTCGCCGTCATCCTGGGTCCAGCATCGGTTCCCGCGCGGGGTCGCGAGCAAACCGCGGGTGTACCTATTTCGGATCCGGGGTAGCCTGCGGAGTTGAGCCGCCCGTTCAGGCGACGGAAGGACCCGTGTACGAGCACGATGGAGGGTCACAATGGGACCGCTGAGTGGCTGCGTGTCTGGGCCGATCGCTTGGACGCTCCAACCCGGGGCCTCGCGCCCGGCCGGCCCTCCGCGCTCGCGACGGAGATGACGATGCCGCCTCCCGTTCCGGCTCCCTCCCCCGACCGTGACCCGACGCGGGAACCTGACCCGACGCCCGCCCCGGACCCCGAGCCGCTGCCCGGCCCCGGGCCCGTACCCGGTCCACACCCCGAGCCGGGACCGAGGCCCGGACCCCAGCCGCACCCGGGACCCGGACCGGAGCCCCAGCCCGAGCCGCCCGACCGCCCGTCCCTGGGTCCGGCGGGTCACGGCACGCGCACGAAGCGGAGGGCCGCGTGACCGGCTCCATCAACGACGTCTGCCCCTTGTGTGGAAAGGGAACGTTCCGTCAGGTTGACTTCGGCGAGCAGCAGCCCGAGAGCCGCGAGGTGCAGACGTTCACCTGCGGCCACGAGGTCGAAGGGGCGCGACTCGAGACCTCCGACGCGGACCGGCTTACCGTCGAGCGCCGCACCTCGGAAGAGACCGTCACGCCGGTCAAACCCGAGGGGTGAGGCTCCGTCGGCCCACCTCGACCAGGGTGGACCGCCACCCGTACACCATGTGCACCAAGTCCAGGGCCCGCCCGTAGGCATCGGGGTCGGTGCCCAGGGCGAAGCTCCGAACTAGGTCCGGTTCCCCGGAGGCCCTGCGCCCGCGCTACCCGAGCTTCTTGCCCGCCTCGGTGGCGATCCTCGCTGCGATCCCCTGGATCTGCTTGCTGAACTTCCTGTCGGTCAAGACCGAGGCGATCTGCGAGATGGCCACCGCCGCAGTGATGTCCCGCATCACGGGACCTCCTGGACCCTTCGGGTTCACGCCGCCCGAGATGCTGTCGTCGTCCAAGAAAGCGGACATCGCCAGCGCGCTGAGCGCCTCGTAGAAGGCGAGCCTGCCGGGGGGGATGGGCTGTGGGTTCAGGCTTGCGTCATCGCCGTTACTCATCGGGTCTCCTTCGCTCGTGCGGGCAACACGGGCAATCACCGTAGCCCAGTCCACGCCGGCCGTCGAATCACCCAGATGCCTCCGCGCGACTTGTTGGGAGCCATCGCCACCCACCCCATCGCCTACCCGACGAGGCTGGGCGGCAGCCAGGTTTCATCTGCTCGAGAACCGAACGGCCCCGGGTGACGCTCGATCTGGCCCGACCACCAGCACTCACTTTGCCGAACCTGGGCGCGACCCGACCCGACCGATCACAGGTGACGTGTGCTGCTGTCCCGCACGCAGACGCACACCGTGACAGTTCTCGCCCGCGCCCGACCTGATCACGATTCCGTTCGGCCGCGCCGGCGTTGCGAAATCACGTGAGGGTCAATCAAACGAGCGAGCTGGCAGGGTGTCAGGGGCGCGGATGGCGCTACGCAACTGGTGGCAGGATATAGGGCCATCGGTTTGAAGGTCATTGGATACGGACCGAAGTGTTGGTCAACCTGCTCTCCGGCCATGGGTGGCACTGACGCTCCTATAGT
>DHWS01000169.1:4418-4839 GCA_002413305.1 Actinobacteria bacterium UBA5176
ACAGCCCTTCTTGCGTCCGGCGGACCACGTACTCCTGAGTCCTGCCGTCCCGGCGCATCCGCGCGATGGCGATCCGCCACAGCGCGTTGTTCGCCTGGCGGTCGCCGCCGCGGTTCAGCCGGTGCCGGGTGGTGAGCCCGGAGGAGGCCGGCAGGGGCGCCGCACCGCACAGGCGGGCGAAGCTGGCCTCGCTGCACAGCCGCTCCGGGTTGTCTCCTACCGTCACCAGCAGCGCGCCGGCCACCTCGACCCCCACCCCGTTGATCGCCAGCAGGCCCGGCGCGGCGAGCGCGACCAGCGCTCCGAGGTCGTGGTCGAGGGCGGCGATCTCGGCGCTGAGCGCGGCGTGACGGCGAGCCAGGTGGCGAAGGGCCGTCTTGACCGCGGCGCTCGGATCGACGAGGGGGCCGGGGCGGAACCG
>DHWS01000175.1 GCA_002413305.1 Actinobacteria bacterium UBA5176
AGTTGAGGGGTCCCGCGACTGGATCGCCGAGGCCCCTTGGCCGAACATCATCCGGTCGTCATAGCTCTGGATCGACCTTGCCGGGTACGAATCAGGCGCGACGGCGCGCCGGCCAGCCGGGCCCTCGATTCGAACCAAATCCCAATCTGAGCGCACCCGGCGGCCCGGACGAACCGAGGAGGAGAGGCTAGGGCGAACTGGCTTCTCCTCTTTGCCTCTCGGACGGCCTCAGCTGTGCCGGCCGAACAGCCGGCTGAAGTACCTGACGATCGCTCGCCAGAAGGCCCACAGTCCCAGGCGGAAGCCCTTGACCGGCTTGGCGGTGACGGCGGGGCGAGCGACGGGTGCCGGGGCGCTTGGTGCCGCCTTCTGTGCCCAGATGTCGGCGGGGCCACCTTCCGCCGGTGTGTTCGCGACTGACGTGCCCTCACCTTCCGGCGGGGCCGGAGCTTCGCCGGCCTCCGGGGCGGGCGCCGAAGCCGCCTCCAGCACGCCTTCGGCCTGGAGGTTCGCCTCCAGGCACGCGGCGAACTCCTTGGTGAGGCGCTGGGAGATGTCGGCGATCATGCCGCGCCCGTACTGGGCGACGGCACCGGTGATGGTCAGGTCGGTCTGCATGACGACCTTCGTGCCGGTTTCGACCTCCTCGAGGAACGAGAGCACCTTCGCGGAGGCGGCGCCCTTGCCGCGCTGCTCCATGCCCTTCGCGTTGAGCGTGACCCGGTGGGCGGCATCGTCGCGTTCCTCCAGGACCACGGTGCCGGCGAAGGAGAGCGCCACCGGTCCGACCTTCACGTTCGTCTTCCCCTTCCACGTATGATCGTCGACCACCTCGGTGAGCTCGGCGCCCGGCATGCACGGCGCGATCCGTTCGACGTCCAGCAGGTAGCTCCACACGGTCTCGATCGGGGCTTGCACGACGAACTCGCTCTCGATCTGCATCCCGGTTCCTCTCTCTCGCTCAGCTCGAGCTGGCCGTGGTGGCGCGTTCGGCCCGCGGGCGCTCGTGGATCGGGCCGGAGCGGTCCTTCAGGAAGCCGCCCCGCCGGCCGTTCCGCACCGCCAGCAGCTCGCCGACGATCGCCCACGCGACCTCCTCCGGCCCATCGCCGCCGAGGTCCAATCCGGCGGGACCGTGGACCACCCGGAGGTCCTCTTCGCGCGGCTCGTATCCCTCGCGGCGAAGCTGCTCCAGGAGCTTCTCCAGCCGGGCGTTCGGCCCGAGCATGCCGATGTAGGCGACCGGCGAGCCGAGGAACGACCGAAGGTAGTCCTTGTCGCGCAGGAAGTTGTGGGTCATCACCACGACATACGTGCGGCCATCGGGTTCGGCGCTCGCGGCCGCGTCGATCGGTTCGGTCTTCACGAACCTCGAAGCGCCCGGGAAGCGGTGGGGCTTGAGGAACCCGTCGCGGTCGTCGAGGACCTCGACCTGCCAGCCGAGCCCGGCGGCGAACTTCACCAGCGGGATGCTGTCGTGCCCCGCGCCGCACACCAGGAGGCGCGGCGGCGGGGCGAGGACTTCGAAGAACGCCCGCACCCCGTCGGTCAGTTCCGCCGTCCGGGACCCCTCGTCGTCCAGCGCGGCCGTGGCCTCCGCCACCACCTTCGCGTCCAGGTCGGCTCCGAGCGAACCCTCGGCGGTGCCGCCGGGATGGACCAGCATCCGCGTGCCGAGCATGGGGCCGTCCGGTGTCGTTTCCACGACGGTCACCGCGCACAGGAAGCGATGCTCCTCGACCGCCCGCCGGATCGCTCCAGCGGTGGCGAACGCGCCCTCTGCCGGCTCGACGAACACGTCGATCACGCCGTTGCAGCCGAGCCCCCAGCCCCACACGGCTTCGTCTTCTGCGGTCAGGTCGAAGTGCAGGAGGCGGGGGATGCCGTCGTCCATGACCTCGACGGCCGAGACCCGCACGTCGCCCTCCAGGCATCCACCGCTGATCGTGCCCACGGGCCGGCCCTCGGCCGGGACCAGCAGCCGCGCGCCCTCCCGCCGGTAGGTCGAACCCTTCACACCGACGATCGTGGCCAGCGCCATCCGGTCGCCCCGGGCCTGCCCCTCCTCGATCCCGCGCAGCACGTCCTGGAGTTCGCTCATGCTGGTGTCAGGGTACCGCCGGTGCGCCGGTCCGGCGAGGTCAGTGCGCCTCGTGGTGGTAGACGGGCGAGCGACGGCCCGCTCACCCGACGGGCGCCACCGGCGCGATCATCGTTCGCCACCACTCCTCGATGCGCGCGGCGTGGTGGCCCCGGATCGAAACGATGTGGTTCCCGAGCGGCCGCTCCAGCAATTCCCCGACCCGGGTCCCGTGGAGCCGGACCTCCATCTGGGTGCGGCAGAGGTCTTCACGAACCTCGATCGGAAGCGACTCGCCGTCCGAGACCCACAGCTGATCCATGTACACGCCGCCCACGCGGACCAGCGTCACGTTGCCGAGCGGCATGTCGCCCGAGATCCCTACCCCGATCCCCGATTCGAAGTGGGTCCGCAGCCGGTAGCTACCGGCCAGCGAGCGGGGCACCGTGCAGTGCGCAAGCCGGACCGTCCCGAGGTCCACGTCCACGTACGCCGGGTTCGCCATCCATGGCATCTGGCTCGTGAGCTGCCCCAGCCACAGCATGGCCACCGTGCTGACCAGGTCGCCCTCGCACCCCGTCAGCAGGCCTTCGTCGTTGAGCTCCGCGAACGCCAGACAGCTCGACGTGTGTGCCTTCGCCAGCAGGTCGAAGCACCGCACGGACAACGCGTCCAGGCGCTCGCGGTCGAACAGGTCCCGGAGCGCCGGATACATCCGCGCCGCCTCCCGCACGTCGTGCCGGCCGGGCTCGACCATCTCGGCCGCTCCCCGGGAGAACGTGCCGGCCAGCGCCTGGATCGAGGCGGCTGGGACCTCCTCGAAGCGCCGCACCACTTGCTCGATGTCCATCTGGACGATCGACGGGCCCCACGTTCGACGCACGTCCTCCCCCGACGGGCTGCTCGCCACCAGCCAGTCCGACGGGCCGCCGACCAGCCCGATCCTGGCCGCGTGCAGGAACCGCCACACCGCCAGGCCGTGCACGGCGTCCCGGACCCTGACGAAGCCGTCGGCGTCCGTCGGGCCGCGCACCATCAGGATCCGCCCTCGCGCCCCGAGCTGGTGCAGACGGGCCAGCGCCTCCATCGCCGCCGGCAGCGCGTTCTGCGCAGGATGCGCGATCAGGTGTGCCGGCTCGCCCGGGACCAGCCCTTGTCGGGTCGCCCACAGGTCCAGCAGACGCCGCTCGGTCCCGCCGGTCAGCGTCAGGAACACCAGAGGCAGGGCGACGTCCAGCTCGCCGGCAGAGATCCGCCGGCCGTCGATGTCCTCCAGCGATCGGTCGAACCCGGCCACCAGACGGTCCAGGGCGGCTTCGTCGTGCAGCGACGACGCCACCGGCAGGTAGGCGAACTCGGTGGTCATGGCGACACCCTCCTCGAAGGTCGGAGCGTTCGGAACTCCCTCACCGCAAGTCGAGCATGCCGACGGCCGCGATCCCGGGGCCGAACGACATCCCTCCGCAGGGCCGTGGGACCCAGTCCAGCATCAGGGGTTCGCGTCACTGCCGCCACGGCCCGATGTACAGTTCGTCGTGGTGGCGCGGCCGAACGTCTTCGGGATCGTGCTCGCGGGCGGGGAGGGGAAGCGGCTCGCGCCGCTGACCGCCGACCGGGCCAAGCCGGCCGTCCCGTTCGGGGGCCACTACCGGCTGATCGACTTCGTACTGTCCAACCTGGTGAACGGCGGGTACTTCAAGATCGCCGTGCTGACCCAGTACAAGAGCCACAGCCTGGACCGCCACGTGACCACGGCGTGGCGGCTGGCGCCCCTGCTCGGCCATTCGGTGACCCCGGTGCCGGCCCAGATGCGGCGGGGGCCGAGGTGGTTCGCCGGCTCGGCCGACGCGGTCTACCAGAACCTGAACCTCATCTACGACGAACGGCCTGACTACCTCCTGGTGTTCGGCGCCGACCACGTGTTTCGAATGGATCCCCGCCAGATGGTCTCCGATCACATCGGATCCGGGGCGGGGGTGACCCTGGCCGGCATCCGCATCCCGATCGAGGACGCCGCCCAGTTCGGTGTGATCGAGACGGCGAAGGACGGCCGGAGGATCAGCGCGTTCCGCGAGAAGCCGTCCGATCCGGTTGGGCTCCCAGACGCCCCGGACCAGGTCTTCGCGTCCATGGGCAACTACGTCTTCACCGCCGACGCGCTGATCGAGGCGGTGACCATGGACGCGGCCGACGAACGTTCGTCGCACGACATCGGCGGCAACATCATCCCGATGATGGTCGCCGCCGGCGACGCGAACGTGTACGACTTCGCGTCGAACGACGTGCCCGGGGCGACCGACCGCGACCGCGGGTACTGGCGCGACGTCGGGACGCTGGACAGCTACTACGAGGCGCACATGGAGCTGGTGTCGATCCACCCCGTCTTCAATCTGTACAACGAGCAGTGGCCGATCCTCACGTGGACCGAACCGCTGCCGCCGGCGAAGTTCGTCAGCAGCGAGGCCGGGCCTGGGGCAGCCATCGACTCGGTGATCTGCAACGGGGTGATCGTCTCGGGCGGATCGGTCCGCCGTTCGGTCGTCTCGCCTGGGGTCCGCGTGCACTCGTGGGCCGAGGTCGACGGGTCGGTCCTGTTGCACGGTGTCGACGTCGGCCGCCACGCGGTGGTCCGCAAGGCGATCATCGACAAGAACGTCCGGATCCCGGACGGCGCACAGATCGGCGTCGACCCGGAGCTCGACCGCGAACGGTTCACCGTCTCTGCCGATGGCGTGGTCGTGATCGGCAAGGGCCAGAAGGTCGAGTAGCGCCTTCCCACCGGAGGATGGCGCCCCTACACTTCAGCCCGTGAGCACGTGTCCTCGTTGCGGGCGGGAGAATCCTGAGGGCTACGGCTTCTGCGGCTTCTGCGGAGCCGCCCTGTCCACGTCCTGTCCCAACTGCGGCGAACCGATCCCTGCGGGGTTCGCCTTCTGCGGGCGGTGCGGGACACGGGTGGAGGCGGTCGGGGAGCACGCCTCGGGCCCCGCCTCCGGCGCCGAGCGCCGGTTCGTTTCCGTCCTGTTCGCCGACCTGGTCGGATTCACCACGCTCTCCGAGCACCGGGATCCCGAAGAGGTCCGCGACATCCTCACCAGGTACTTCGACACCTCGCGGAGCGTGGTCGAGCGCTACGGAGGGGTGGTCGAGAAGTTCATCGGCGATGCGGTGATGGCGCTGTGGGGCGCCCCGGTCGCCCACGAGGACGACGCCGAACGCGCCGTGCGAGCCGCCCTGGAGCTGGTCGACGCCGTCGGGGCGCTCGGCCGGGAGGCGGGCGCCGCGGATCTTCGGCTTCGGAGCGGCGTCCTGTCGGGGGAAGCGGCGGTGACGATCGGCGCGCTCGGCCAGGGGATGGTGGCCGGCGACCTGGTGAATACGGCCTCGCGCATCCAGTCGCTGGCCGAGCCGGGGACGGTGCTGGTGGGCGAGAGCACGTACCTCGCTGCCCGGGAGGTGATTGCCTTCGAGCCGGCCGGCTCGCACGAGGTGAAGGGCCGAGAGGCGCCGGTGGCCACCTGGCGCGCGCTGCGAGTGGTGACCGCTCGGCGCGGGGCGCGGTGGACCGAGGCCCTGGAACCACCGTTCGTGGGCAGAGACGAAGAGTTCCGGCTGGTCAAGGACCTGTACCACGCCACCGCCCGCGAGGGCCGGGCCCGGCTGGTGTCGGTGACGGGCATCGCCGGGATCGGGAAGTCGCGTCTGGCCTGGGAGCTCTTCAAGTACCTGGACGGCGTCGCGGAGACCATGTATTGGCACCAGGGGCGGTCCCCGGCGTACGGGGAGGGGCTGACGTTCTGGGCGCTGGCCGAGATGGTCCGGATGCGCGCACACATCGCCGAGAGCGAGGACCCGGCCGACAGCCGCCGGAAGCTGTCAGAAACCCTCGCAACGTTCGTCCGCGACGATGCGGAACGCCGGTGGATCGAACCGCACCTCGCCCAGCTCCTGGGCCTGGAGACGGGGCCGGCCGCCGACCGAGAGGAGCTGTTCGGGGCATGGCGGCTGCTGTTCGAGCGGGTGGCCGATCAGGGTCCGGTGGTCCTGGTGTTCGAGGATCTGCAGTGGGCCGACAGCGGCCTGATCGATTTCGTGGAATACGTCTTGGAATGGTCGAAGGCGAAGCCGATCCTCATCCTGACCCTGTCCCGGCCCGAGCTGCTGGACCGCCGGCCGACGTGGGGCGCTGGCCAGCGGAGCTTCACGTCTCTGCACCTGGATCCGCTGTCCCACCCGAACATGCGCGTGTTGCTGGAGGGTATGGCGGCCGGCCTCCCCGAACCGCTCGTGGCGCGCGTCCTGCAGCGCGCCGAAGGGGTTCCGCTGTACGCGGTGGAGACGATCCGGATGCTAGTGGACCAGGGACGCCTCCGGCTCGAAGGCGACCGGTATGAGCCGGCGGGAGACATCGAAGAGCTCGGCGTCCCGGAAACGCTCCAGTCGTTGATCGCCGCTCGCCTGGACGGCCTCGATCCCGAGGACCGGCGGCTGCTCCAGGACGCATCGGTGCTCGGCAAGACGTTCACGGTCGCCTCGCTCGCCGCCATGACCGGCGAGGAGCCCGACCGCCTGCAGGAACGGATGAGGACGCTGGTCCGCAAGGAGTTCCTGACGCTCGATGTGGACCCGCGATCGCCCGAGCGTGGGCAGTTCGGGTTCGTGCAGAGCCTGATCCGCGAGGTCGCCTACCAGATGCTCTCCAAGCGGGACCGGCGGACCAAACACCTCGCCGCCGCCCATTTCTTCGAGAGCCTCCAGGACGACGAACTGGCCGGCGCCGTCGCCAATCACTACGTCGAAGCGCACCGGGCCAGCCCCGAGGGCCCGGAGGCGGACGCGCTGGCGGCCCGGGCCCAGGATTCGTTGCTCTCGGCGGCCACGCGTGCCGGGGCGCTCGGTTCGAACGGACAGGCCCTCCGCTTCCTCGAGCGCGCCATGGAGATCACGGCGGGTCCCGAACAGCTCGCAACGATTTGGGAGCGAGCCGGCGGCGCGGCGATGAACGCCGCCGAGTTCACCACCGGAGAGCGCTACCTGCGGATGGCCCTGGAACACCACGAAACGGGCGGAGACCTTCGAGCCATCGTTCGGTCGACCGTCGCGCTCAGCCGGGCGATGACCATGAAGGGCGAGGTCCTCGAGGCGATCGAGCTGATGGAGCCCAGGACGAAGATGGCCGAAGAGCTGGGGACGGAGCCGGAGGCGGTCGAGTTCTCGGCCGAGCTGTCCCGCGTCCACATGATGAACCTCGACGGCGTCCGGTCCCTGGAGTGGGCAGACCGGGCGCTGGCCGAGGCGGAACGTCAGGGGTTGGTGGCGACGGTGGCGGAGGTGCTGGCCACGAAGGGCTCCGCGCTCGCCATGTCCGGGAGGCCGCGCGAGGGAACCGCGTTGCTGTGGGGAGCGATTCGCCTGGCCCGGGAGCAGGGCCTGTCTCTTATACACATCT
>DHWS01000065.1:0-10664 GCA_002413305.1 Actinobacteria bacterium UBA5176
CCCTCGCCGGTGTGGTTGTAGACGACGTCGAGGATCACCTCGATACCGGCCCGGTGGAGCGCCTTCACCATCGTCTTGAACTCGTCCACCTGATGGCCGCGCCCCGCGGTGGCGTACCCGACGTGCGGGGCGAGGAAGCCGATCGAGTTGTAGCCCCAGTAGTTGGTGAGCCCCGTGTCGACCAGGCGGCGGTCGGCGACGAACTGGTGCACCGGCATCAGCTCCACGGAGGTGACGCCCAGCGAGAGCAGGTGGTCGATGATCGGGTCGTGGGCCAGCGCGAGGTACGTGCCCCGGATCCCCTCGGGGAGGTCCGGGTGGCGCATCGTCATCCCCCGGACGTGGCACTCGTAGATGACCGTTCGGTTCCAGGGCGTGCGCGGCTTGCGGTCGTCGCCCCACGTGAAGGCCGAATCGACCACCACGCTCTTCGGCATACCGCCGGCGCTGTCCCGTTCGTCGAACGAGAGGTCCTCGTTCGGGTCGCCGATCGTGTAGCCGTACAGCGAGTCGTCCCACTTGATGGTCCCGCTGATGGCCTTCGCGTACGGGTCGAGCAGGAGCTTGTTCGGATTGAAGCGATGCCCGCGCCCCGGATCGTATGGTCCGTGGACCCGGTAGCCGTACAGCTGCCCCGGCCTGGCGTCGGGCAGGTAGCAATGCCAGATCAGGTCGGTCCGGTCGCGGAGCTGGATGCGGTGCGAGGCCTCCGCGTCGTACGGGTGGTCGAACAGGCACAGCTCGACGGCTTCGGCGTGCTCGCTGAACAGCGAGAAGTTGACCCCCTCCCCGTCCCAATTGGCCCCCTGGGGGTACGGCGCGCCCGGCCAGATCCGGAACAGGTCAGCCACGGTTCGAGCTCCGAAGCAGGATGAAGCCTCTCTGCCTCAGCCGGACCTGCCCCGGCTCGCCGGCGGGCAGTGCACCAAGCCCGCCCCACCGCTCCTCCGCGGAGTCGAGCAGCATCCGTCCCGAGGCCCGGGCCGTGGCTGGCTCCCGGCCGAAGTTGAACAAGGCCGTGGCTTCGTCGTCTCCGTGCCGCCGGATGAGGCGGAGGACCTCGCCCTCCACCGCCACCTCTAGCTCCTCCTTGGCCAGGCTCCGTAGCGCCGGGACCTCGCGCCGGAGCCGGAGCAGCTCGCGGTACAGCTCGAGCAGGTATCGGTGTGGCTGCTTCTTCTTCAGGGCGTGGTCGAGCCTGCACCGCCGGAACGTCTCCTCCGCCTGCGGGTCGGGAGGCTCGCCCCGCCACCCGAAGCCCGTGAGCACGGCCGTGCGCCCCTGCCGGACCGCCTCCACCAGGCCAGGATCCGTGTGGCTCACGAAGTACCGGAACGGCGCGAGCTCGCCGTACTCCTCGCCCATGAATAGGAGCGGGACGAATGGTGACAGCAGCACGCACCCTGCGGCGAGCTTGAGCGATTCGAAGTCCACCAGGTTGGACAGCCGCTCGCCGAGCGGCCGGCTCCCGACCTGGTCGTGGTTCTGGCCGAACACCACGAACCGCACCGCGGGGATGTTCGCCGCCGGGGCCCCGTGACGGCACGCCCGGAACTGCGAGTACTCGCCCTCGTAGACATAGCCGTGACGGTACGCCTTCGCCAGATCCTCCCGCGAACCGAAGTCCCCGTAGTACCCGTTCCGCTCGCCCGTCAGGAGCGCATGGACGGCGTGGTGGAAGTCGTCCGACCACTGACCATCCAGACCCAGGCCGCCGCATTCGATCCGCTCGATCACCTGCGGATCGCCCAGGTCGCTTTCCGCGATCAGGAGCAGCGACCGCCCCAGCCGTGCCTCCAGCCGGCGGGTTTCCTCACCGAGCTCCTGCAGGAAGGGGTGGGCGGAGAGGTCGACGATGCCGTCGATCGCGTCCAGCCGGAGCGCGTCGACGTGATACTCCTCGAACCATCGCAGCGCGTTCTCGATGAAGAACCGGCGGACCTCGTCGCTGCCCGCCCCGTCGAAGTTGATGGCGGGTCCCCACGGGGTCCGGTACCGCTCGGTGACGTACGGCCCGAACCGGCCCAGGTAATTCCCCTCGGGGCCGAGGTGGTTGAACACCACGTCCAGCGCCAGCGCGAGGCCGCGGGCGTGGCACGCGTCCACCAGCCGCTTCAGCCCGTCGGGGCCGCCGTAGGAGTCCTGGACGGCGAACAGGTCGACGCCGTCGTAGCCCCAGTTCCTCTCGCCGGGGAATTGTGCCACTGGCATCAGCTCGACCGCCGTGACGCCCAGCTCCCGCAGGTCGTCGAGGTGCGGGACGATCCCGTCGAACGTTCCTTCGGAGGAGAAGGTCCCGACATGGATCTCGTAGATCACCAGCTCGGCAAGCGGGAGGCCGCTCCAGCCTTCGTCGTGCCACTCGAAGGAGCGCGGGTCCACGACCTCCGACGGGCCGTGCGGCCCCTCCGGCTGGAATCGGGAGGCCGGATCGGGAAGGGAGCCATCGCCGCCCAGCACGAACCGGTACCGCGTACCGGGAGCCACCCCCTCGATCTCGGCCGAGTGGTAGCCGCGCTCTGCGCCCCGCAGGGCCACCCGCCGGCCGTCGGGTTCGAGCTCCACCTCGACCCACCCCGCCAGAGGCGCCCACACCAGGAACCGGCATCCGTCCCGGACGGGCGTAGCCCCGAGCGGGGGGTCGAAGTTCAGTCCGACCTCGCCGGGGAGCTCTTCAGGAACACGATCCCGAGGGGGGGAAGCGCGAGCGTGATCAGGAACGGCCGGCCGTGCTTCGGGAGCGGGGAGGCTTCGACGCCCCCGAGGTTCCCCCACCCGCTCCCGCCGTAGAGCTCGGCGTCGCTGTTCATCACCTCGTGCCACATCCCCCCGCGCGGCACCCCGATCTGGTAGTTCGAACGAGGGACCGGAGTGTGGTTCGCCGCCACCAGGATCCATCCGTCCGTCGAGTAGCCGCGCCGGAGGAAGCTGATCACGCTGGCCTCGCTGTCGTTCGCGTCGACCCATTCGAACCCGCTGGGCTCGCAGTCCAGCTCGTGCATGCCGGGCTCGTCGCGGTAGAAGCGATTGAGATCCTCGACCCACCGCCGGACACCTTCGTGCATCGGCTGCTCCACCAGGTGCCAGTCCACGCTGGAGTCGTGGTTCCATTCGCGGACCTGCCCGATCTCGCACCCCATGAAGAGCAGCTTCTTGCCCGGCTGTGCCCACATCGAACCCAGTAGCAACCGGAGGTTGGCGAACTTCTGCCATTCGTCCCCCGGCATCTTTCCGTAGAGCGACCCCTTCTCGTGGACCACCTCGTCGTGCGAGATCGGCAGGACGAAGTTCTCGGTGTTCGCGTACAGCTGGCGGAACGTGAGGTCGGTGTGGTGATACTTCCGGTAGATCGGGTCGGTCTGGAAGTAGCGAAGCGTGTCGTGCATCCACCCCATGTCCCACTTGTAGCCGAACCCCAGCCCGCCGAGGTAGACGGGCCGCGACACGCCCGGCCAGGCCGTCGACTCCTCCGCGGTGGTCTGCACATCGGGATGCTCGCGGTAGGCCTCCTCGTTCATCCGGCGGATGAACGAGATCGCCTCCAGGTTCTCCCGCCCGCCGTATTTGTTCGGGATCCACTCGCCGGGCTTGCGCGAGTAGTCGAGGTAGAGCATCGATGCCACCGCGTCCACCCGCAGGCCGTCGGCGTGATAGGTGCTGAGCCAGTACATCGCGCTGGACAGGAGGAAGCTCCGGACCTGGCTCCGGCCGTAGTTGAAGATCAGCGAGTTCCAGTCGGGGTGGAATCCGCGGCGCGGGTCGGCGTGCTCGTAGAGGTGCGTCCCGTCGAAGAACCCCAGCCCGTGGGGGTCGTTCGGGAAGTGCGACGGGACCCAGTCGAGGATCACCCCGATGCCGGCCTGGTGCAGCGTGTCCACGAGCTCCATGAACTCCTGGGGCGTGCCGAACCGTGAGGTCGGCGCGAAGTACCCCGTCACCTGATAGCCCCACGAGCCGCCGAACGGGTGCTCCATCACCGGGAGGAATTCGACGTGGGTGAAGTTCAGGCGGCGAATGTAGTCGGCCAGCCGCGGGGCCAAGTCCCGGTAGGAGAGCCATCGGCCGTCGGGGGTGCGCATCCACGACCCCAGGTGCATCTCGTAGATCGACATCGGGGCCTGGCGCGCGTTCCTCGCCCCCCGTTCCTCGAGGTAGCTCGCGTCGCCCCACTCGTAGGCCAGGTCCCAGACGATCGCGGCGGTCCGGGGCGGCGGTTCGTCGAAGAACGCGAACGGGTCGGATTTGTCCGCGCGGTAGCCGCGGTGACGCGAGACGATGTGGAACTTGTACAGCGCGCCCCTCTTCACACCGGCCAGGAAGCCCTCCCAGATGCCCGACAGCTCCTTCGGCCGAAGGACCGCCGCGGCGGGGTCCCAGTCGTTGAAGTCGCCGATCACCGAGACACGCTCGGCTTCGGGGGCCCACACGGCGAAGTACGCGCCCTCCCGGCCGCTGACGCTCATGAGATGGGCGCCGAGCTTCTCGTACAGGTGGGTGTGGGTGCCCTCGTTGAACAGGTAGAGGTCGTCGGCGGTCAGCAGGCTGACGTCCCCCGGTTCCGATCTGGGGATGGGGTGTGCGGTCACGGATGCTCCTTGCGGGCTTCGTCCACCGCCAGAAGCGTACCCAGGACGGTGGGCAGCGCGCGAAACCGCTCGAACGGCACGCGGGCTCGGCGTCGCCAGTTCTGGCCGTCGATGGTCCCGGGCGTGTTCTGGGGCCGCAGCTCGGCCCAGCAATCCTCGAGATTGACGGTGACGAACCTTGTGTCGGTGGCGGCCAGGTGAGCGGTCGCGGCCCGGAAGATCGCCCGCTCGTCGTGGGTCTGGTCGCCGGTCAAACGCCCCTCGTCGCGAAGCGCCCGAACGATCGCCGCGCGCGTCTTCGCCCGCCCGGCGCGTTCGCGTTCGGCCTGCTCCTCGTCGAGCCAGCCGAGGCGGAGGCGTTGTTCGACGTCCAGTCCGCGCCACCAAGCGGCGAAGGTGGGGAGGTCGTGGGTGTTCGTCGAGGCGAGTGCGTCCCTGGGCGGCACCCGGATCGGACGCGCGGCGTCCGGCCCGGCGTCGATCTGGAGCACGTAGCTGCGGAGCATGCCGTGGCGGCGCATCTCCCCGCGGACCAGCGGGGAGACCGTGCCGAGATCTTCGCCAACGATCACCGCGTTCGCCCGATCGGCCTCGAGGCAGGCGATGGCGAACAGCTCGTCGGACCGGTACCGAACGTACGCGCCGCCCTTCGCCTCCAGTCCCTGCGGCACCCAGAACATCCGGTGCAAACCCATCACGTGGTCGATGCGCAGGACGTCGGCGTGCGCCAGAACCGTCCGAAGGACCTGGATCGGGTGGCGGTAGCCCTGCTCGCGGATGCGTTCGGGATGCAGCGGCGGGAACCCCCACACTTGCCCGCCGGTGAAGAAGGTGTCGGGCGGTGCGCCGGCGGAGACGTTCCGGGCGAACGCTTCGCGCTCCCGCCACGCGTCGTAGCCGGACGGGTGCACGCCGGCGGGCAGGTCGAAGTACAGCCCCGCGCCCTTCTCACGAGCGGCCGCGGCGGTGGATCCGAGCTGCCGCTCCATCTGCCACTGGACATAGAGGTGGTAGTTCGCCGTGCCCTGGTCCTGGGCGGGCAGGCGGCCTTCGCGCTCGGCCCGCGGCCAATCGCCCCAGGGCTCGCGGCGCCGTTCGACGTTGGCCCGGAACCGGGCGTAGTCGCGGGCGTTCGGATGGTCGCGCAGGTAGCGTTCGAAGTCCTGCCGTCGCCTTCTGTCCGGGTCCTCGAAGAAGGTCGCGGCGAGAGGCTGCAGGATCCGTCGTTTGAGCGCCATCGCCGCGCGGTAGTCGACGAGCTCGCCTCGCCTGGCGTCCTCCCGCTGCCGCGCGAACGGCTCCGCGTGCAGGCGCCGTCGGGCTGTAGAGGAGCGTTCGAGCTCGGGCAGCGCCTCGACGTCGAGGTACAGCTCGTTCCAGAACAGGCGGCTGGCGGGAGAGTACGGGCTCGGTTCGAACGGCTGATCGAGGAATGCGGCGAGCAGGGGAAGCGTGGCCACCAGGCTGCCGCCGCGTGCGGCCGTCCACTCGAGGAGGTGTCGGAGATCGGTCAGGTCGGCCGTGCCCCAGCTCCGCTCCGTGGCCAGCGAGTACAGGGGGAGGAAGACACCCCACCGGCGGCCACGCGGCTGGGGCGCCTTCCGCGGCGCCGAGATCACCAGTGCCCGAGCATGGTGTGGGCCTGCCTGAACGTGCAGCTGGTGGTAGCCGGGCGGAAGCCGGAGGGGCAGGTCGAACCTCCGCTCCACGAAGGTCTTCCCGTCCAGCGTCGCGGTTGCCCGGACGTCTTCCGCCCTCTTGGGCGGCGACCACGCCTCCGGCTCTCCGTCCTCGACCTCGACCGACCACCCGATCTTCGCCCCGGCCGCGCGTTCCGGGAGGCGGATGGGGATGTCCGTCGCCCGCCCGTCCCAAGCCACCACCACGGGTTCAAGCATGCGGGTCCACCGGTCGCGAAGCCGCTGCCTGACCGCGTCATCGGGGTGCTCGACATCCACCCCGAGCTCGCCGAGCACCGCGAGGACCGTGTCTCTCGAAGCGTGCTGCGTCTCCTTGGCCAGATCGACGTAGCTGGACTGGACGCCGTACAGCCGCGCCAGCTGCTTCAGCAGCCTGCTATCGGTCGCCCTGCCGTCTGTTCGCGCCATCTGTGGATCGCCCCGTCGTCGCGTGGAGCCTCGGACTGTACCCGAGCGACGCTTCGGCAGCCGTCCCGATCGGGTCTGTTGCGCCTGCGGGTGACTGGTTCGGGCTCCCAGACGGGAAGAGTGTCCCGCACATGACCGAGACCAGATCGATCCACGACGAGCTGTCGGCAGACCGCGTGATGGCGGAGTACCCTTCGTCTCGACGCCGCTTCTCTTCCTGCCTTTCGAGAAGGAGGTCCCCTAATGACGAATCCCGGCCAGCCGACGATTGCTCCCGGTGCCACGGGCACTGCCGTGCGCCGACTGCAACGGGCGTTGCGTCGCACACCCAATCCGAGCCTTGTTGTCGACGGCAGTTTCGGCCCTGCAACCGAAGCGGCCGTGAAGGAGTTCCAGCAGGGAGCGAGCCTCGTTGTCGATGGAATCGTGGGCCCCATGACCTGGAATGCCTTGCCGGACGGCGGCCCGATGCCGCTTCTCTCGGAGGGGTCCACCGGCGCCGTTGTGAAGAGCCTCCAGGAAGTTCTGACGAACGGCGCGCCGGGCCAGTGGAACACGGGGCCGGGTGGGGTGGACGGCATCTTTGGCCCGCTGACGAATGCTTCTGTCGAAGCATTCCAGTCCTGGGGAGGGGTCGCCGTGGACGGCATCGTGGGCGACCAGACATGGTCCGTCTCGCTTCACGCCGCCATGGCGACGTTGGAGTCCATGGTTGGCCTCCAATACGTGATCGGCTGATTCTCGTCGGCCCTCTGTCCGGGCCGAGTGTCGGCTCCGCAACTGGCATGGACGACACTTGATCGGAGAACCCGAGGCTTGTTCTCCTCGATCGGCGATGGGACACTGCGCCCGTGCAGGGGCACCCACAGAAGCATTCGAACGGACAGCCCGACACCTTGCTGGCGCGGCCGGTCGACCGCCGGTCCGCACTCCGTCTCTTCGGTCTGGCGCTCATCGCGGCGGCCTGTTCGAAAACCACGCCGAAGGCGCAGGGCAGCGCCGGGAGCCCGTCCGGCACGCCGGCCTCCCCTTCGCCCACGCCCTCATCCGGCCGCTCACCGGTGCCCGAGAGCGAGCGGATCTCCGACGAGGTCCTTCGGAGCGACGCGTCGTTCAACGGCAGCTACCAGGCCACCTGGCAGGGCTCGGACGGCTCGAAGGGCGCCATGAAGGTCACGGCGGCGATCGTCGTCAACGATCGAACGGCGCACGGCACGATCGCCATCGATCCGGGGTTCCTCGGACAGGATCGGGGCAGCTGAACGAGACGGTCCAGATCAACCTGGACGACTTCGCGTATGAGAAGCCTCCGTACCACGTCACGTCCTCGATCTTCGGGCCGATCACCGTCAGCGGCATGGGGCGGTTGTACGTGCAGATCGACTCGGCGGCCGTCCCGGGGCACCCGGGGATCGCCTCGTTCTCGGCCAAGGGGTTCCTGACCGGGCCCGACGTCCTGGCCGACGGCGGGATGCCGTTCACCTACACGATCAAGACGACCGACGGGAAAGTCGTGACGGGCACCGCCGTGTTCCACCCAGCCTGATCGCCCTGTTCGAGCCGAAGCGGGAATGATCGACTAGCCGGACTCCATCAGGTCCAGGATCCCCTTGATGGGCACCCGCACCCAGTCCGGGCGGTTGTCGATCTCGTAGCGCAACTCGTACATCACCTTCTCGATCAACAGCACGTCGAGCAGGACCGTCAGCTCCTTCTCGTCCGTCGGCAGGATGTCACCGGCGCTCACGACGTCGAGGTACGAGCGGAGGAACGAGGCCGACACCCACAGGTACCAGAACAGCACCCACGGCTCGAGGTACGCCGGGTTCTCCGGGCCCAGCACCCCGCCGCGATCGGCGAACAGCGACGCGTACGCGGCGTAGTGGAACGACCGGATCATCCCCGCCACGTCCCGGAACGCCGTGCGCTTGATCGTTCGCTCCGACAGCGGCCGGGCGGGTTCGCCTTCGAAGTCGATGATCACGAAGTCCCGCCCCGTATACAGCACCTGCCCCAGGTGGAAGTCGCCATGGGTCCGGATGCGCTTCGCTTCGATCCGCACGTCCAGGATCGAATGGGCCCGCGACTGCAGCGACGGCTCCAGGTCCAGGATCTGCACGAGCTGCGGGATCTGCCGCTCGCGGCCGCGGAGGAACCGGTACGTGCGGGCGATCTCCCCCCGGATCGACTGGTACAGCGCGCGCTGATAATGGGGGGTGAACGGTTCGGGTGCGAAGTCCGGGTGCTCCGGCCTGGACGACAGGGCCAGGTGGAGCTCGGCCGTCCGCTGGCCGAGCAGCCGTGCCGACTCCAGGTACGAACCGAGCATCTGGCGGGCTAGGGCGGGGGCCGGCTGTGACGCAAGCGCGAACAACGAGGGGCGGGAGGGTAGCGGGGGTTCTTCGTCCTCCGGCCGTCGGGTCATGGCCTCGGTGAGGAAGCCGTGCAGCGCGTCGAGCGTGTACCGCCAGGCGTCGCCCTCGTTCTGGACGAACCCGTGCAGGATGGCGACCGTGGCCGGCCGCCCTCGGGGCTGTGTTCGCCGGTATTCGAGCCATCCGGCCACCGGTGGTGTGTGTTCGAACCGGACCTCCTCGGTGAGGACCCGCCCGACCTCGAGGTCGGGGTTCACGCCTTGGTCCAACCGGCGATAGAGCTTGAGGAGCAGCCGTTCCCCGAACGCGATCGATGTATTGCTCTGCTCGGCCGACAGGACGGTCGGCTCGAGCGCGATGTCGGCCGGTCCGCGCACCTCGCGGAACGCGCCGGTGGGTTGGGCCAGCAGCCGCCCCTCCGACCCGTTCAACCGCCGGCGCCGTTCGACCGCCTGCAGCAGTCCCCGGGCGAACGCCATCTCCCACACCGCGTCGAACAGCACCCGGTCCCCACCGGGCCCGCGCACCCGTGCGACGGCGCCCGGCGGAAGGTTCCTGCCGGACGGCAGGATCTTGTACGGCTCGGTACAGGCCAGCGGCAGGACGTAGGTCTCGGGGTCGCCTTCGGCGAATCCCACCTGGACGAACGTCACTACCGCGACGGTCGACGGTGGGCGCCCCTCCACCTGAGGCCCGGGCACGGGGATCGCCTCGGTGAGCTCCACGGACGTGATGCGGCGACCCTTCGCGCCGAACCACCGCCGTTCGCGCAGGTAGGACGGCAGGATCTCCTGCAGCGCCTCGCGGGCCCGGTCCGCGAACACCAGCTCCTCCCAGCTCTCCCGGACCGAGAGCATCGGCAGCCGGAAGGCCGGCGAGGGTTCGACCTCCTCCTCCGCCGGCTGCGGTTCCAGGGCGAACCAGAAGAAGGCGTGGGGTCCGAGCGTCAACAGGTAGGGGAGGTCCCCGATCCGAGGGAACTCCGTGTGTCCGAACAGCTCCAGCGGCACCATCCCCCGGTACTCGGACAGGTCGAGCTCGACGTACTGCGCCTGGCGGGAGAGGTTCGCCACGACCAGGATGCGTTCGTCCTGGAAGGTGCGGAAGAACGTCAGGACCTTGCGGTTCTCGGGATAGAGGAACTCGATCGAACCCCGGCCGAAAGCCCGGTAGCGCTTGCGCAACGCGATCAGCCGCTTCATGAACCACAGCAGCGAGTGCGGATTGTTCTGCTGCGCCTCGACGTTGAGCGCCTCGAAGTGGTACTCGGGGTCGATGATCGCCGGCAGGTACAGCCGTTGCGGGTTCGCGCGGGAGAAGCCGGCGTTGCGGTCGGAGCTCCACTGCATCGGGGTCCGGACGCCGTTGCGGTCGCCCAGGTAGATGTTGTCGCCCATCCCGATCTCGTCGCCGTAGTAGATCACCGGCGTACCGGGGAGGGAGAAGAGCAGCCCGTTCATCATCTCGATCAGGCGGCGGTCGTTGCCGAGCAGGGGCGCCAGCCGCCGCCGGATCCCTAGATTGATCCGGGCCTGCGGGTCCTCCGCGTAGACGCGGTACATGTAGTCGCGCTCTTCGTCGGTCACCATCTCGAG
>DHWS01000065.1:10891-11234 GCA_002413305.1 Actinobacteria bacterium UBA5176
AGCGTCAGCTCGTCGTGGTTGCGGAGGAACACCGCCCATTGCGCGGTCTCCGGGATGGCCGGTGTCTGGTTCATGATGTCCACCACCGGGAAACGGTCCTCCATCCGGATCGACATGAACATCCGGGGCATCAGGGGGAAGTGGAAGGCCATGTGGCAGCGGTCGCCCTTGGGGCCGAAGTACGCCGCGGCGTCCTCCGGCCACTGGTTCGCTTCGGCAAGCAGCATCTTGTCGTCGAACCGCTCGTCGACGTGCGCCCGGAGCTCCGACAGGAACGCGTAGGTCTCGGGGAGGTTCTCGCAGTTCGTCCCCTCCCGCTCGAACAGGTACGGCACGGCGTCCA
>DHWS01000132.1 GCA_002413305.1 Actinobacteria bacterium UBA5176
ACCGTGGCCTACGACGCCTCGAATGGCGGCCAGCTGTGGGCGACTCGCTACAACGGCGTCGGCAACGGCTTCGACAGCGCCAACGGCATCGTGGGCAGCCCCGATGGCTCGAAGGTGTTCGTGACCGGTCAGAGCCTCGTGGCCTCCGGCGTCCAGGACTACGTCACCGTGGCGTATGACGCCTCCACGGGCGGCCAACTGTGGCTGAAGGACTACGCGGGAACGGGCACCGGGGCCGCCGGAGCCCTGTCCATCGCCGTGATCCCGGACGGCTCGAAGGTGTTCGTGACCGGCGGCAGCGCGGGGACCACCACCGGCAACGACTACGTCACGCTCGCCTACGACGCCTCCACCGGCACCCAGCTCTGGCTGAAGCGCTACAACGGCACCGGCAACGGCGATGACGTCGCCACCCGTGTCGTTGCCAGCCCGGACGGGTCGAAGGTGTTCGTCGCCGGCGAGAGCACGGTGACCTCCGGCGACGGGGACTACGCCACCCTGGCCTACGACGCCTCCACCGGCCATCAGCTCTGGGTGAAGAGCTACCAGGGACCCGGCGGGCCGCTCCCGCAGTTCTCGAGCCCGGTCGTGTCCGCCGCCTCGAGCGCCGACGGGTCGAAGGTGTTCATGACCTGCCAGAGCCTGGGGGCCACCACCGGCGAGGACTACGTCACGGTGGCCTACGACGCTTCCACGGGCGCCAAGGTCTGGACGAAGCGCTACAACGGCCCGGCCAACGACTTCGACGCCGCCCTCGCGGTCGCCACGAGCGCCTCGGAGGTGTTCGTGACCGGAACGAGCAACGGGACCACCAGCGGGGGTGACTACGCGACCGTGGCCTACGACGCCTCCACCGGCGCCAAGCTGTGGGTGGCTCGCTACAACGGCCCGGGCAACGACTGGGACGCCGGAACCGCCGTCGTGGCCAGCCCGGACGGCTCGAAGGTGTTCGTGACCGGATCGAGCACGGGGACCACTGGGGGCGACACCGCCGCGGACATCGCCACGTTGGCCTATGCAGCGTGATCGGCGGGCTGGCTAGCCCGAGGGCGCGTTCCATCAGCCCCCTGCTCCGGGAGGTCCTGCCTCCAGTCCCGCTGCTCGCTCCGAGTCGAGCCAGGACCAACGATCGAGCAAGCGCGGGAGGGGAGGTTCACACGTGTCTGGCGGCCAACCGCCGGCACATGCCAGCGCGCTGACACTCGACCCGACAAGCACTTCGTCTTCCCAGTTCAGGCCAGCGGTGTCCTAGACTCGGTGGCCGACATGCAGGCCGAACCGGACGTACCGGTCGATCGCTCCGTGCTCGACATGTGCGCCGAGCTCGCGCCCGAACCGGGGCTGGCGCTCGATCCGAACACCGTGCTGGCCGACGTGGGGTTCGACTCGCTCGGCTGCGCCGACCTCGCGGTGGCGATCGAGGAGCGGTTCGGCGTCCGGCTCCCCGACGCCGAGGTGGCCGAGTTCAAGACCGTGAAGGAGGTGGCGAGTGCGGTGAAGGCAGGGGTGAAGGCGCGACGCGAGCGGATCCCGAAGGATCTCGGGCGCAGCCAGCTCGCCGCGAAGCGGGTCGTCAGGCCCATCCTGGCCGCCTATTCGCGCCTCCGTGTCGAGGGTGCGGACAACGTTCCGGCCACCGGACCCGTCCTGATCGCCCCGAACCATCGCAGCATGTTCGACATCCCGATCGCGGTCATCGCCGCCCCCCGCCGCGTTTTCTTCATGGCGAAGCAGGAGCTGTTCGGGGACCCCATCCGGGACCGGCTGTGGCTTGAACTCGGCGGGTTCCCCGTCAAGCGGCAGATCGCCGATGTTCGCTCGGTCGACACGGCGAGCGCGCTCCTTGAAGGCGGCGGCGCGCTGGTCATCTACCCCGAGGGCAAGCGCAGCAAGACCGCCGAGATGCTCCCGTTCCTGGGAGGCGCCGCCTGGCTCGCCCTGAGACTCGGCGTTCCCATCGTCCCCTGCGGCGTGATCGGCACCGGCCGCCACCCCGGTTGGGACGGCAAGGCCGCGCCGTGGATCGGCAAGCACATCCGGGTCGCCTACGGCGAGCCGATCCGCGTCGAACGCGAACCCGACCCGCGTACCCGCCGGCTGAAGGCCGAAGAGCTCACCGGCCACCTACTCGCCGCGGTGAACGCGCTCCTCGGACCCTGAATCCGGCCGCGGTTCGCTACTCTTTCATACATGGCCGCCGTCGCCGCTCAACGCAACGTCGTGGAGGTCACCGATCAGACCTTCGGTGAGCTCGTCCTGGCCGAGTCGCAGCGCCGGCCGGTGGTGGTCGACTTCTGGGCGGCTTGGTGCCAGCCCTGCCGTCTGATCGGCCCGGTCCTGGAGCGGCTGGCGAGCGAATACGACGGGCAGTTCCTCCTGGCGAAGGTCGACGTTGACGCCAACCCGCAGATCTCCCAGTCCTTCGCCATCCAGAGCATCCCCGCGGTGAAGGCGTTCCGGAACGGCCGCCTGGCGAACGAGTTCGTGGGCGCGATCCCCGAACAGTCGATCCGACAGTTCCTCCGTTCCGTGGTCCCCTCGGAGGCCGACCTCCTGGTCCTCCAGGGTGAGCAGGCCGAACAGCAGGGCCGGACCGATGAGGCCGCAGCTCGTTACCACAAAGCCCTCGAGCTCGAACCGACGCACACATTCGCGCAGCTCGGCGTGGGCCGGTTGGCGGCGACGGCAGGCGACCTCGACGAAGCTCGGCGCATCCTCCAGCCGCTGCGCCCGCATCCCGAAGCCGAGCGGCTCCTCGCCGCGATCGATGTGTCGGCGTGGTCGGTGCCCGGCGGATCAAGGGATGGCCCGCTGGCGGCCGCCGAGCGGGCCGCCGCCGAGGGCCGGTTCGACGAGGCGCTCGAGGCGTTCCTCCGGTCGGTCCAGGTGGGAGGCGAGGACCGGGAACGCGCGAAGGACGCCATGCTCAAGGTGTTCGCGGTGCTCGGGGAGGCCGACCCGCTGACGCGGGACTATCGCAGGAAGCTCGCCGCCGCCCTGTTCTGAAGCCGCGCGATCCGTTCCCTATGCCTGCCAGCGGAAGGGGGAGGGGCGCTCCGGGTCGATCTCGAACCGGCGGATCGCGTCGGCAACGGCTTCGGGCTTCACCTCGCCCATGTCGGCCAGGGCACTGAGCGTGGCCACCACGATGTGTTCGGCGTCGACCTCGAAGAACCGCCGGAGCGCCTCGCGCGTGTCGGACCGGCCCCATCCGTCGGTGCCCAGCGAGACGAAGGGCTGACGGACCCACCGGGCGATCTGGTCGGGAACCGCCTTGATGTGGTCGCCGACCGCGACGACCGGCCCTTCGGCCCCGTTCAGCGCCTGGACGACGAACGGCTCGCGGTGCGCCTCGCCCGGATGCAGCCGGTTCCACCGTTCGCACTCCAGGGCGTCGCTCCGGAGCTGGTGGTACGAGGTCGCGCTCCACACCGAGGCCGACACGTCGAACTCGCCCGCCAGGATCTCCTGGGCGCGGAGGGCCACGGGGAGCATCGGCCCCGATCCCAGGATCTGGGCGTGGTGGCGGCGTTCGTTCTCGGTAGGCCGGAACCGGTACAGGCCGCGCATGATGCCTTCCTCGACATCCTTGGGCATCGCGGGCTGCGGGTACGGTTCGTTGTACAGCGCCAGGTAGTAGAAGAGATCCCGCCCCTCCTCGAACATCTCGCGCAGCCCCTCGCGGACGATGACGGCGACCTCGTAGGCGAACGACGGGTCGTAGGCGCGGCAGGCGGGGTTCGTCGTCGCCAGGAGCAGCGAGTGGCCGTCGGCGTGCTGGAGGCCTTCGCCCTGCAGCGTGGTCCGGCCGTTCGTCGCGCCGAGCAGGAAGCCGCGGGCGCGCTGGTCCCCGGCAGCCCAGATGAGGTCCCCGATCCGCTGGAACCCGAACATCGAGTAGAAGGCGAAGAACGGGATCATCGGCTCGCCGTGGCTCGCGTAGGAGGTGCCGGCGGCGATGAAGCTGGCCATCGACCCCGCCTCGGTGATGCCCTCCTCCAGGACCTGCCCGTCCTTCGACTCGACGTAGGCCAGGAGGTGCTTCGCGTCGACCGGCTCGTACAGCTGGCCGTGCGCGGCGTAGATCTTGAACTGGGGGAACAACGACTCCATGCCGAACGTGCGCGCCTCGTCCGGGATGATGGGGACCACGCGGTTGCCGATCTTCTTGTCCCGCATCAGGTCGCGGAGGATCCGGACGAACGCCATGGTCGTGGCGACCGGCTGGCCCTTGGAGCCTTCGGCGAACTCACCGTAGAGCTTGTCCCCGGGAAGCTCCAGGCCGGACGTGGACACGACCCGGCGTTCGGGGAGCACGCCGCCCAGCGCGTGCCGTCGGGCCAGCATGTACTGGATCTCCTTCGAGTCCATCCCGGGGTGGTAGTACGGCGCGTCGCCGGATTCGAGGTCGGCGTCCTTGATCGGGAGCTGGAGCCGGTCCCGGAACGTCTTCAGCTCCTCCACGGTGAGCTTCTTCATCTGGTGTGTGACGTTGCGGCCCTCGAAGGCGCCGGGAAGCGCCCAGCCCTTGATCGTCTTGGCCAGGATCACGGTGGGCGCGTCGCGCATCTCGACGGCGGTGGCATACGCCGCGTATAGCTTCCGGTAGTCGTGGCCCCCCCGGCGGAGCTTCGGCAGGTCATCGTCCGATAGGTGGACGGCCAGCCGCTGAAGCCGCGGATCGGGACCGAAGAAATGCTCCCGGATCCACGCGCCGGATTCGATGGCCGCCCGCTGGAAGTCCCCGTCCAGCGTGGTGTCCATCTTGTGCACCAGCACGCCGTCGTTGTCCCGGGCGAGCAGTTCGTCCCACTCCCGCCCCCAGATGACCTTGATGACGTGCCACCCCGCCCCGCGGAAGATCGACTCGAGCTCCTGGATGATCTTGCCGTTGCCCCGAACCGGACCGTCCAGGCGCTGGAGGTTGCAGTTGACGA
>DHWS01000086.1 GCA_002413305.1 Actinobacteria bacterium UBA5176
CTCGAGTACCCGGTGATCCGGCACATGAACAACCTCGAGTCGGTGCTGACCTACGAGGGCACCAGCGAGATCCACACGCTGGTGCTGGGCGAAGCGCTGACCGGGCTGCGGGCGTTCGACTGAAGGCGGGCGATGACTCCCTTCCGCGCCTCCGCCGGGTTCACGGACGGGTGGAAGCACTTCCGGTTCGCGCTCGAACACGGAGTGGCCACCGTCACGTTCGACCGGCCGGAGAAGCTGAACGCGCTGACCTTCGAGGCGTACGCGGACCTGCGGGACCTGCTGGCCGAGCTCCCGCACCGGGAGGACGTGCGGGTCCTGGTGATCACCGGCGCGGGACGCGGCTTCTGTAGCGGCGGCGACGTGCACGAGATCATCGGCGAACTCCTGAAGAAGGACCCCCGCGACCTCTTGGACTTCACGCGGATGACCGGCGCGGTGGTCCAACGGATGCGCGAATGCCCGCTGCCGATCGTGGCGGCGGTGAACGGGGTGGCGGCCGGCGCGGGCTCGGTGATCGCGCTGGCCGCCGACCTCCGGATCCTGGCCCGAAGCGCCTCGTTCGCCTTCCTGTTCACCAAGGTCGGGCTGGCCGGGGCCGACATGGGGAGCGCGTACCTCCTTCCCCGGTTGGTCGGATTGTCCAAGGCCACCGAGCTGCTGATGCTCGGCGAAGCGATCGACGCTGGGCAGGCCGAAGCGCTCGGGTTGGCCTATCGGGTGGTCGAGGACGACCGGCTGGCCACGGAGACGGCGGAACTGGCCCGCAGGCTGGCCGCTGGCCCCGCGCTCGCCTACGCCAGCACGAAGATGCTGCTCTCCAAGGAACTCGACATGCCGCTGGCCGGCGCGCTCGAGCTGGAAGCGATGACCCAGGCCCTGCTGATGAAGAGCGCCGACCACGCCGAGTTCTACGAGGCGTTCACGGCGAAGCGCGAACCGAAGTGGACCGGCCAGTGAGCTATTCGCCCCACGAGATCGTCAACCCACCCGACCTCCCCCGGCCGTCGGGCTACGCGCACGCGGTGGCGGCGGCGCCAGGACGGACCATCTACCTGGCCGGCGAGACCGCCCACGCCGCGGACGGTTCGATCCCCGACGACGTGGGCGAGCAGTTCGACCGGGCCTGCGCCGCGGTGGTCGAAGCGCTCGGCGCGGCAGGCGGAGCTCCGGAAGACCTGGTCAGCATGCAGATCTTCACCACCGACCTGGCGGGCTACCTCGCCGCGTCGAAGGCGGCCGGCGAGGCGTACCGGCGCCACTTCGGCAAGCACTTCGTCGCGACGGCGTTGATCGAAGTCAAGGGCCTGGTCGGCGGCGCGAAGGTCGAGCTGATGTGCGTCGCCGTGGTGCCGGATCGCCCCGGCTGACCACCGGCCGGTCGCCCCTTGCGAAGCCTCCTCGGCGGGCGCTACCTTCTGCGTCACTTCGACCAAGGGGGCGCCGTGTCCGACGACATCCGGGAGCTGAATCGCCGGTTCGCGCAGGACATCTTCAACGACCACAAGTTCGACCTGGCGGCCGAGGTGTACTTCGCGCCGGACTTCGTCGAACACGATCCGTTCCCGGGGACGCCACCGACCATCGACGGGTTCACGATGGGGATGCAGATCATGATCGAAGCCTTCCCGGACTTCCGCGTCCGGATCGAGGACATGCTGGTGGAGGGCGACAAGGCCACCATCCGGGGCCGGATGTTCGGCACGAACACCGGCCCGTTCCAGGGCATGCCACCCACGGGGAGGCCGGTCGAGGTGGAGAGCATCGACATCGTGCGCGTCCGGGACGGCCGGTACGTCGAACATTGGGGCGTCATCGACATGGCCGCGATGATGCTGCAGCTCGGCATCCTGCCGCCGCTACCGGGCGCTGAGGGCTGAGGACCACCGGGAAGCCGAACGCCGCAGGTGCTGGAATCGGGCTCCGCCAGGCCCGAGAGTACGGACATGGCCGAACCCGCCCCGCTGCCACCGCCGGTCGCGCCTCCCCCCGGCCTGCGGCCGCCGTCACGGCCGCCGCTCCGGCTGCCGCCGATGAACCACTACGCGAAGGCCACCGTGACGATCGTGGTGGTACTGGCGATCCTGCTGGCCGCATGGTCGGTCCGGAACATCCTCACGCTGGTCGTCGTGGCGGCGATCCTGGCGGTCGGCCTGGACCCCGCCGTCCGCCGGCTGCAGCGCTTCAAGCTGTCCCGCGGGTGGGCGGTGGCGATCATCTTCCTGGCCACCATCGGCTTCATCACGCTGTTCGCCTGGCTGGTCGTCCCGCCGCTGGTCCGCGAGGTGAAGCAGCTCGCCTCCAGCATCCCCGGGTACATCGATCGGCTTCGGAAGTCCAACGGCTCGCTGGGCGATTTCGCCCGGAAGTACGACCTCTCCTCGAAGCTCAAGGAGCTGACCGCGAAGCTGCCCTCGGTGGCGTCGGCGTCGCTCGGCAAGATCCTCGGCATCACCAAGAGCGTGGCCAGCGTGATCTTCAACCTGCTGACCATCGCCATCCTCACCATCTACTTCCTGATGGCCCTGCCGCGCGGCGAGCGGCTGGCCGAGGCGATGTTCTCCGGCCCGAACCGGCGCCGCAACGTCGACATCTTTGAGGAGTCGCTGCACCGGATCGGCGGCTACGTCTCCGGGAACATCGGCATCTCGATCATCGCCGGGCTGGCCGCCTATCCGGCCCTCAAGATCATCGGCGTCCCCTACGCCGAGGCGCTGGCGCTGTGGGTGGCCATCGCCGACCTCATCCCTTCGGTCGGCGCGACGCTGGGCGCGCTGGCCGCCGTGCTCATCGCGGCCTTCGTTTCGTGGGGTGCCGCCGTCGCCACGTTCGTCTACTTCATCGTCTACCAGCAGGTGGAGAACTACCTCATCGCTCCCCGAGTGATGAAGAAGGCGGTGGACCTCTCGCCCGCCGCGGTGATCGTGAGCGTCCTGGTGGGCGGAAGCCTGGCGGGGTTCGCCGGGGCGCTCCTGGCGCTGCCGATCGCCGCCGCCGCGAAGGTCGTGATCACCGAGGTGTGGCTGCGCAGCCGCCTCGACGCGAACGATGCGCCAGACCTGGTGCTCGAGCCGCCGCGGCCGGGTCCCGATGCTGCACCAGCTGCGGCGGCTCCGGGCTGACCGCCGACTGCGAGGTCAGCGCTCGCGGTACAGCTCGCGGGCGATGATCTCCCGCTGGATCTCGCTGGTCCCCTCG
>DHWS01000059.1 GCA_002413305.1 Actinobacteria bacterium UBA5176
GGGCGCGGCGAAACCGCCGGAGATGACAGCAGCTGCTCCGACCAAGGTCACCGCCCGTCGAAGCGTTCCTCGGTTCCGCATCGGTCTGCTCCTTCCACTCGCCCGGGACCCGTCCGAACGGCGGGACCCTGAGATGTACGGACGAGTTCCAGAGGCGGATGCCTCGTCTCTGCATTCGGTTGAGCCCGAGCTTGCCGTGCTGCGCTTGAGGGCTCGGAGCTCAACCATCGTTCTCACGCGGAGCAACGCCCACGTGCGCGGTCTGTTCTCGGCCGTTCGGGGATCGCTCGTCGTCCAGGAGGGGGGAGACTTCGTCGCGGCATACACCGCGCTCGGGGCGGCGGAAGCAGCCTCGGGCGATCCCCGCGGGCTTGCGAATGCGGTGATCGACCTTCTCCGCGCGACGTGCCGCGGACTCGATACCGGCATCAGGGACCAGCTCGCCGCTTCGCTGCTCGCGGATCGCCTCGATCGCGGCCATCGCCAGCGCATCGCGCGCTGCTCGACGCGCTGGCACCCCTCTATGTAACCCCGGATCTGCCGACCTGGTCCCGAGCCATCGGCGGGGTTCTTCGCCAGCCCCCGAACTGGCTGAAAGTCGATCTGCCCGCGGGTCTCCGCGTGCTCGCCCGCCTGCGACCCATTGAGCACCAGACGCCACGGGACGCCTTGGATGCGGCTGTCCACCACCGGCACGACGCGGCCACCGCCCCCCAACGGTGCACCAGCACCATCCACAAGGCAAAAGGCCAGGAGTACGACCACGTGATCGTTGCCCATTGCAGCGCGTCGCCATTCCCCGACACTCAGGAAGGGGGGCGCCTCTTGTACGTGGCGCTGAGCCGGGCGCGACGCTCGATCACCATCCTCGCGTCGGCCCGATGGCCGAGCCCGCTTCTCCCGTAAGCCCGCGCTCCCTCGGCGCACATCCACGCGGGATGGCGCTCCCGACAGCATGAGGCGCGCGCCGCGACGGGCGGGTACGACCCGGCGAAGGCATTCCGAGCCCTGCACGTCCCGACCATCTGGGTCTACGGGTCGAAGGACCGCCAGGTGCCCGTCGACCTCTCTGTCGAGAACCTGCGCGGGCTCCGCGGCAAGGACCTGAGCATCGTGGTGCTGCCCGATGGATGGCACGGCCTCACGCTGACCCCGGACGGGCTGGAACCGGAGGCGGCCCGGTCGACCGGGTTCTGTCCCGGGCTGTTCACGTACCTTGAGCTGGACCTTCGAGAGCGCCCAGAGGCCGCAGCAATGCCGTCCGGAACTACAGCTAATACCTGGAGAATCTTTCGACGTCCCTCTCGAATGAGGCGATGACCTCCTCCGAGAGCGTGGGCTTGGTCTCCCTGATGGCGGCCAGGAAGTCCTCGGTGGTGGCACGTTCTCGGCTCCCCTCGAAATGCTCCTGCTCGAATGCTTGCTGCGCCGCCTTGTGCGCCGCGAACTCGATGTCCGCCGGGGTGAAGAACTCGCTGGCCGCGACGAGCGCGTCGATGTCGACCTGCTGGTCCGTGATCTCCCCCACGTAGCGTCCCCAGATCGCCTTGCGGGCCTCGGCGTCGGGAGGGCCGACCGGGAGGATGTAATCGAACCGTCCGGGCCGCAGGAACGCCGGATCGAGCGCGCCGATCGAGTTCGTCGCACACACCAGAAGGTGGTGCGACGCCTGCCGGAACCGCGGGATCTGCTTCAGAAACTCGTTCGTGACCCGCGGACTCACCTTCCGCTGATCGTGGCGCATCGAAGCCAGGTCCTCGACCTCGTCAACGAACACCACCGCCGCCGGCAGCTCCAGGATCCGATCGAGGATCTGGGCCAAGGCCCTGGCCTCCTGGTCGGGCTTGTCGGCCGACAGCTCGCTCGGCTGGATCTCGATGAAGGGCCATTCCAACCGGGAGCTGATCCCCTTGGCGAACGTCGTCTTGCCGGTTCCGGGCGGGCCGAACAGCACGACGGCCTTGGGCGGCTGGACGGCGTGTCGCTCCGCCAGCTCCGGCTCAGAAAGCGGAAGGATGACCCGTCGTTCGATGATCTCCTTCGCCTGGTCCATCCCCTTCAACACGTCCCACAGATGGCGGTCGATGGTGATCCCACCGAGATCGGCGAGAGCGGTCGGACCGAGGACGGTCGGTGGGATCTCCCGCTCCAGGTACACCGCGTTCTCGACCACGCGGTACCCCCGTTCCTCCAAGGACTCGCGAACGCCGTGGCCAGGCGTGACCAGGACCGCGATCTTGTGGACCCCTCGCTCGGAGAGCTCGGCTTCCATCAGGTCGAGCACCCGATCGGACACGGCGGTTCGGTCCTGGTCGCTCGAGGCTGCCAGCCGAGCGATCCAGCCCGTCGTTCCCGAGATGAGACCCACCGCCGCACCCACGAGGTGGCCGTCCGCCTCCGCAACCAGGACGACCGCCTCGTCCGAACCGATCAGGTCGATGGCCTCCTGAAGGTCCTGTCGGGCGGTCCCCAGCATCGCCGAACCCTCGAGGAGCTCGATCACTCCCGCGAGATCATGGGGCCGATGGGGCCGAATGATGACTGCCATGGCCGGTCTAGCCTAGCAATGCGTCTCAGTTCGCCCGGCCGACCTGCCGTGTATCGGATAGTCCGCATCGCGAACTCGTTCCGCGGTAGCGAACTTCTTGCCGGAGGCTGCGGTCATAGATTCTTCCTCGAGGTCGAATCAGGACTTCGGCCAAGTCTTGAGTCTCGGGCTGTTCGTGAAGCTGCCGGATGGCGTCGGCGCGAACCTCGGGGGCAGAGGCCAACAGGTCAAGAAGCTCAAGTCGAGCCCCGCTGGCTAGCCGGCGCAAGGTCTTGCGGATGCGGCGATCAGAAGGCTCCATCGTCCCTCACCACCGAGAGGTGTTCACTGCGCCCCATCTTCGTCATCGGCCGGGACCTCGGCGAGCGCCCCATCTTCGTCGTCAGCCGGGACCTCGGCGAGAATCTCCTCGGTCGGTCCGTATAGCCTCGTGGTCCGAGGCGGGCGGCGGCGGAGTCCCCAGCTTCGGGACCGGGCCCAGTCGGCGACCGCCTCTGCGGTTCCCACCGCAGCCGGTTCAGAGAGGTCGTCCCGGGCCCAGAGGAAGAGAGCCCAGCCCTCCCCTTCGGTGAGCGTCTGCTCCCGACGTCGCCGGGCGTCCTGTCCCAGCTCGCCGAGCAGGGAGACTACCTTCTCCACCTCGGCGTCGTTCAAGTCCGCCGCGTCGATCTCGATCCTCGCCACTTCCACCATCCCCGGTCGACCCGGAGAAGGCTACTTCTCGCGGCGGTTCGACGAGGTGTTCCGAACGGAGGGCGTCCGGAGCATCCGAGCACCGATCCGGGCACCTCGGGCGAACGCGCGTTCGCCGAGCGGTTCGTGCGGACCGTACGGCGAGAGTGCCTGGACCATGTCCTGATCTACGGTCGTCGGCATCTCGAGCGGGTGCTCCGGACCTACGCCAGCCATTACACAGAGGAGAAGACGCAAAAGGGACTTCAACTCAAAACGCCGTCGGGCCGACGGAACATCGAGTGCGCGGGTCCGGCCGCCCGGGTTCTCCGGCACGATGTCCTGAGCGGGCTGATCCATGAGTACCAGTGGGCGGCCTGAGCGCGATCCGGGTAATTGAACCCTTCAGGCACCCGATCGCTTCAACGCCGAGGTGCGCGGCTTCCTCCGTTCCGTCGGGGATTAAGGGCACGGGAGACGAGCGATCAGCGAAGGATGAGTGGTCATCTCGCTCAGGACGGCGTCCACAACTGGACGCGGTTGGCGGCATCACCGATCGCAAGTCGGCCGTCGGACGCGAAGGCGACGGCGGTCACCGCCGCCGGACGGCTGATGCGGGCCACTTCACCCCCGTCACGGACGTCGAACACGCGGGCCGAGTGATCCACGGACGCTGTCGCCAGCAGCGCACCGTCGGGGCTGAACGCGACGCCGATCACCTTCGCGTCGTGCCTGAAGTCGCGGACTTCGTGACCGGACGACACCTCGACCAGGCGAGCGATGGAGCCGACCGCCAGCGCGATGAGGTGCGGCGTCGTCGGGCTCCACGCTAGGCCCGCGATATCGCCTTGCACAGGGATCTTCCCCTCTTGCGACCAGTCGCCCCTCCGCCACAGGAACAGCGCCTTTCCTCCCGCCGCGGCCAAGCGTTTCCCCTCGGGGCTGAAGGCCAGCGACCCGAAGCTGGTCCAGTAGCCAGCCTTGAGCCGTGTGATCCGTGGCCCGAGCCCGGCATCGGACAAGGGAAAGAAGTCGATGTTATCGTAGGACACGGCCACGGCGTCGTTGTCCGGCGCGAAGGCCAGTTCGTAGGGTCCCGCCCCGTCGACAATCGCCCAGTCGATGCCGCCCGCTTCGGTACCGTCGGCTGCCCGCAGCAGCCGGAACGATCGTGACATCGGCTTGCCGGTGGCGACCCACGCGCCGCTAGGACTGAATGCCACGATGGGCTTATTCAGCTTCACGATGCCGCCCGCCGACGCCTGCCATAAGCACTCGGGCCGGTCGCCTTCGGAACTGAGCTTCCACAGTTGCACCGACCG
>DHWS01000034.1 GCA_002413305.1 Actinobacteria bacterium UBA5176
GGCTCGGGCGGTGCTTCCGCCGCAGGTTCGGGCGCAGCCGGCGCTTCGACCCCAGGTTCGGCGGGCGCCGCTGCGGGGGGAGCGGGTGCAGGTGCGGGGGCTGCCTCGGGCGGAGATTGCGTCGCCGGGGCCGCGGGACGAGGCGCCGGCCGGGTGATCAGGGGCGGCCTCGTGCCGGGCGGCGGGGCCGCCGCTCGCTCTTCCCGGCCGAAGAACTTCGGTGCGAAGCGCAGGTAAGAGGCCAACAGGAGCAGGACGACGAGCAAGCCCATGGCCACCGCGGCGTAGGTCATCTGGTTGATCCACGCGGCGATCGACTTGCTGGGCGTGACCTCCGTGTTCGGCGTGACGGCCGGCAGCTGGGCCAGCGCGATGCCGGGGAGCGTCACCACGACCAGGAAGACGACGGCCGCCAGCGACCGCTTCAGCGTGAGCCTCGAATGCGGAATGCGGTCCGGACGGCGCATCGCGGCGGATTCTATCAGTACGTCTTGCCGCGGCGAATCCGGCCCCAGCGCGCGTCAGGCCTGGAACCACCAGGGGTACCGCCGGCGCATCCGCCACTGACGGTAGCGGTGGCGGAGGCGAATGAAGAGCCTGATCATGGCGCCCCACACGCTAGGCACCGTCGGGGATTCCGGAGGCTCCGTCGGGCAGCCGCACAACATCGACACACGCCGGGCAGTCCTCCAGCTCGAACCCCGAGACTCGGCATGTCGGAGGTGCGTCGAGGGAGAGGGCCATGAGCGGCATGTTTCACACAGGAAGCCGAACCCTCCGGAACAGGTTCGACAAGCAGCGGCTGGCCGATCGTATGGACGATCGCCTGGTCAACGAGCACGACCGGGCCTTCATCGACGACCCCGCGGCCGATCCGAGCCGGCCGTCGTCCTGACCTACGGCTGCCGGTCGGTTTCGCGTTCGAACACCGCGGTGAGCATGCCGAAGTACGTCGGCGCCTCGTAGGCGAGCAGCTCGGCCCGGAACCGCTCGCCGTCCGCTTCGAGCGCGCCCTGCAACATCAGCATCTGCCACCACGAGTCGGCCAGCGCCGCCGGCGCATACCCGGGGTCGAACCGGACCAGCTCTTCGAGCGCGTTCCGCCGGACGATGTCCGCGACCCGCGCGTCGAACTCGGCCGACTCCGGGTGGAACCCATACGGTCCGTCGGCGGCGTGACCGTGCCCCTGGTCGGCGCTGGCCACGACCGCGATCCGGCGGCCGAGACGCCGGGCAGCCCTCACCACCGCCGCACCGGCCCGGACGTGGGCGTTGGTGTCCAGGTCGCGGGCGGGCGCCATGACCACCGCCGGCAGGTCGGGCAGCGTTCGGGTCAGATGCCACAGCGGGATCAGGGCGCCGCTGACCTGGGCAGCGGTCAGCACGGCCATGTACCCGGCCACGTGGACGTTGTGGGGGGTCGCGACGACGGCAACCTCGGGATCTGCTGCAGCCACACGACGAGTCATCTCCTCCATGGCCCGCTGGGTCGCCACGGCCCGGTCTCGCGTCGCGTCGTCGCATGCCTCGGCGATGGCCTCGTCGCCGTGCGGGGCGATCACCCCGATCGCCACGGTCCCGGCCACGATCAGATCTCCCCCACTGCGACCGCCCGCGATGGATCGGAGATCCAGTCCGACCACGAGCCCACATAGAGTCTGCCCGCGGGCAGGCCGGCCACCTCGAGTGCCACCAGCGCGATGCACGCCGTCACCCCTGAGCCGCACTGGGCGATGACGGCCGTCGCGTCGCCCACGCCCGCCTCGGCATAGCGCAGACGGAGCTCCTCCGCGGACCGGAAGCACCCCGTCCACGAGTCCAGGTGGTCCACCCACGGGACGTTGCGAGCGCCGGGGATGTGGCCGGCCACCGGATCGATCGGTTCCCGCTCACCGCGGAACCGTTCGGCCGTCCGCACGTCAACCAGGGCGGTGCCGGGTTCGGTTCGAAGGCGTTCGATCTGTTCGGCGTCGACCATCGCCTCCCGGGGCCAGGGCCGGGAGGTAAAGACTGCACGGGGAGGGATCCGCCCTTCGCCCGCCTCCCTCGGGCCGGGCCACGCGTGCAGGCCGCCGTCGAGCATGGCCACCGGATGCCCGAGGGCCCAGAGCATCCACCACAGGCGGGCGGCCGTGGAACCGCCCGCGTCGTCGTAGGCGACCACCGGCGTGTCGTCGCCGATCCCCAGACGGGACATCGCGCCGGCGAAGGCCTGCGGGGTGGGGAGCGGATGGCGGCCGCCCCGTCGATCGGGCGGGACGGGAGCCGCGAGATCCTCGTCGACGTCGACGTACACCGCGCCTGGGATGTGGCCCTCCAGGTAGCCCGCTCTGCGAGGGCGATCGGGGTACCAGCGGGCGTCCGCGAGGACCAGATTCGAACCCGGCTCCTCCAACGCTCGCCGGACCCACTCCGCGTCGACGACCGGTCCGGGGAACTCCATCGCCACTACTGCAAGCCGCCGGCCGTCTCAAGTCCGTAGCGTTCGATCTCGCGCTGGAGGTTCAAGGGCCGGATCCCCGTCTTGGCGGCCACCACCTCGTCGGTCAGGAACTGCTGCGGCACGATCCAGCAGACCTCGAACTCGAGCCCATCGGGGTCGCGCGCGTAGAGGGCCTTCGTGGTGCTGTGGTCGGACGCGCCGGCCAGCGCGCCGGCCTCCTGGAGCTTCAGGGCGATCTCCTGCAGGTCCCCGAGGGTCCGGACCTCCCACGCGATGTGGTACAGCCCGACGGTGCTCTGCCCCGCCGTCGAATCCCCCGCCTGCTCGCCGATCGTGAACAGGGCGAGGTCGTGGTCGTTGGTCGAATCCGGGGCTTGGAGGAACTTCGCGCCAGGGAACTCGCCGACCAGCCGGAAACCCAGGAGGTCGCGGTAGAAGGCGAAGGTCCGGTCGGCGTCGCGGACGTACAGGACGGCGTGGTTCATGCGCTTGATGGCCATGGCTCTCTCCTCTGCCGGTGTGCTTCCGAGGCTAACCTCTCGGCGGTGACCGCGTATTCCGGCCATAGCCCGGTTGGTGATCCGGACACGCGGGTTTGAGAACGGCGTCAGTCGACGCGATCGGCGAACAGCGTATCGACGCTCGGCAGCCGTTCGAACCGAGAGAACGTGCCCCAGTCCGCGATCTCCTTCGCCGCCTCCAGGAACCCAGCCCACGCGGTGCGCGCGAGCGTGCCCCCCACGCTGATCCGCCGTACCCCCAGGGCCGCGGCCTCCGCAACAGTGATGAACGGAGCGTTGATCAGCAGGTTCACCGGTTTGGGTGACACGGCGGCGACGACCGCGGCGATGTGCTCGACGGAGTCGATCCGCGGAGCGTAGAGGCAGTCGGCGCCGGCTTCGGCATAGGCACGGAGCCGGCGGATCGTCTCGTCGATGTCGGGACGCCCGCACACGAACCCCTCGGACCGGCCGGTGAGGACGACGCCGGTGCCGCTTTCATCGATCGCCCGCGCCGCGGCTCGCACACGCTCCACGGCAAGGTCGATCTCAAACAGAGGGTCTGCCTGGTCGCCGGTGGAGTCTTCGATCGAGAGCCCGGCGATCCCCGTGGCCACGGCGAGCTTCACGTTCGCGCCGACCTGGCCCGGATCGACCGCGAAGCCGCCCTCGAAATCTGCGTTCACCGGCACCTTCACGGCGTCCGCGACGACACGGAGATGCTCGAGCGCCTGATCGAGCTTGACCTGGTTGTCCGCGCGACCCAGCGTCCACGCGAAACCGGCACTCGTCGTCGCCAACGCCTTGAACCCGAGCTGTTCCAGAGCCCGCGCGCTCCCCACGTCCCACGGGTTCGGCATCACGAAGCAGCCAGAAGAGTGCAAGCGCCGAAACGTGGCGACCCGGTCGTCACCCATCTCGATGCCCACTGGCGACATGGAGCCGGAGGGGCTGGGCAACGCCTTTGAGATCCACCGGTCCGATCTCGGTGAACCGCACCCCGTTCGCACCGGAAGTCTCCAGGACCTTCTGGGTCACGAGCACCTCACCCGACCTGGCATAGGCGGCGATCCTCGCCGCGTTGTTCACGGTCCGGCCGAAGTAGTCGCCGTCTTGGAAGATGACCGCCCCGCAATCGAGCCCGACGCGGGCGGGCGGGAGACCCGCGGCTGCGATGCGTTCGACCATCTCGAGTGCCGCGAGCACGCCACCGGCGGGATCCTTGAAGTAGAACATGACCCCGTCACCCAGCCGCTTCACCGGCCACCCCCCGTGCTCGCCGGAGGTCCGTTGGACCAGCTGGGCGAGGCTCCCCGCCAGTTCTGCCGCCGCCTCGTCCCCCCGTTCCTCCGTGAGCCGCGTGTACCCACTCAGATCCAGGAAACTCATGGCCGGGGGTCGGTCGAGCTTGCTTCGGATCCCCGCCTCCTCGAGCGAGTTCTCCACGCCCTCGATGATGTTCTTGAACCAGGCATGTTCCTGCTGGCCGTGGTAGATGGCCGTGACGGCCCGGTCCGCCAGCGGGGCGGACTCGGCGCCGAACAGGGCGCTTGCTTCCAGCATCTCGCCGTATCCCATGCCGGCATCCAGGAGCGGCTTCATGACGTGGATGCGATACCAGTCGGCTTCGGTCTCGGCGATCCGGCGAAGGCTCTCTCCGTACACTCGCAGCCACCGCTCGACGACCGCTATCGGGAAGCCCCCGCGAGAGCTGCATCTTGATCAGGGGCAGCACCCGCAGCTCGTCGTCCCGGACCGGATCATCGGCGTTCGGGTGGGCGAACCCGATGGCCTCGCGCACGTTCTGCACCAGTTCCAGGGGGACGCCCGTCTCGGCGCTGAGCTCCCGGAAGGTCTTCCCGCTCAACCCGGAGAACCGGTCGAAATTGGGAAGATCCAGGAAGTCGAACGACAGGTGGCCGGCGCCGACGGCCGCGCCGATCCCCTCAAGTGGCATGCCCGCTTGCTCGAGGCTCTTCAGGAGCCGCGCCCGTTGGACGTCACCGGATGAGAACCTGTCTTCCTCCGGCCTCAGAACATCCAGCTCGACCAGCCGGCCGACGTAGTCGGCGTCGACGCCCGCTCGATCGGCGACCTCTTTCCTGGTGAGCCCGCTCACGGCGGCGCGAGCTTAGACGGATTCCACAACGCTCTGAGGGTTGAACCCCGCCTCGTCCGGTGCACGATGCCTACCCGAACCCCACTGCATGACCTGACTTCTCTTCGAGCCGGAGCGCGGAATCGAACCGCGGACCTACGCATTACGAGTGCGTCGCTCTGCCGACTGAGCTACTCCGGCGGCGCCAGCCATTCTACCGGGCAGCATGGGACGGCCTTACGCGTGGGCGGGGTGGGCCGCCAGCCGCAGGAACATCCGTTCCAGGATCAGTCGCGGGTTGAGGTTCGTCTCGTCGGCCAGGTCGGCCCGGGCCTCCTCGACGGCACCCATCGCCAGCCCGGCCGCCCCACTAGACCACTGCGACGCAGGGGGCGCGGAAAGCTCGCCCGGGCGGTCGATGTTGATGAGGAGGTTCTCCCCTCCCGCCGCGATGGCCACCAGGTCGCGGTAAGAAGCGGCCAGGGCCAGCAGCGACCAGTCGAGGAACTCCCGCTCCGCCCGCCGCAAGCGGCGCTCGTGCTGCTCCTCCAACCGCCGGATCACGCTCCGGAAGTGATCCTCGGGCCGGCCGCGTTCGTCCAGGAACGGGGCCAGGTCGGCAGCGAGCTCATCGCCCAGCCGTCCTCGGAACTCTTTCGCCGCGGCGGTCAGGGTCTCCGCCGCCGCCAGCGCCGCCGCCGTCCCCCCGTGCCGCGCCGACGCGGCCGCCTTCAGTGCGACGTCGCGGAAATCCAGCGCCCGCTCGTCGCGCGCCAGCCGCCGGGCCCGTCCGAGGTTCCCCCCGGCCAGCCGGCATGCCAGCCTCGCCCGCACCGGGTCGAGACCCTCCTTCACCAGGGTCGACACGACGAACTCCTCGGAGAGCGGTGGGAACGCGATCTGCTGGCAGCGCGAACGGATCGTGTCCGGCAGGTCGTCGGGCCGGGCCGACAGCAGCGCGAACACGGTCTCCGGCGGCGGCTCCTCGAGCACCTTCAGCAGCACGTCCGCGGCTTCGACCCGGAGCCGGTCCGCCTGGAGCACGACCAGGACCTTCTTCCCCGGCTCGAGCGGTGTGAGGTAGGCCTGGGCGGCGAGCCACCGCGCGGTGTTCGGATCGGAAGCGTCCTTGCCGACCAGGATGTCCGGGCCCGCCGGTTCCAGGACGAGCATGTTCGAATGGCGCTCGCCGAGCGCCAGCCGGCAGGCGCGGCAGGCGCCGCACCCGCCGTGCGGGCACAGCAGCGCCGCGGCCAGGGCTCGCATCGCGAGGCGCTTGCCCGACCCCTCGGGACCCGAGAACAGGTAGGCGTGGGCGGGCCGATGGACCGCGCGGGCCAGGAACGCGACCGCATGGTCCTGCCCGGGCACGTCGGCGATGACCGGCGGAACGGGAGGGAGGTCGGCGCTCACGCCCGTGCTCACGTCGCCCCCGCCCGGCCTTCGGTCCCTCGTCGAAGCACGGCGCCCAACGCGATCCGCACCCGCTGGTGCACCTCCTCCGGAGAGCCGTGCGCGTCGATCACCGCGAACCGTTCGGGGTTCTCCTCGGCGATCCGCAGGTAGGCATCCGAGACCTTCGCGTGGAAGGCCAGGTCTTCGGCCTCGATCCGGTCGGGATCCTGCGCCGCCCGGGACAGCCCCTCCTCGGGGTCGAGGTTGAGCAGCACCACCAGGTCCGGGGTGAGTCCTTGCGTTGCCCAGTCGTTCAACTTCGCCACGTCCTGCTCGCCGAGCCCCCGGGCCACTCCCTGGTACGCGAGCGACGAATCGACGAACCGGTCGCACAACACGACCTTCCCCTCGGAAAGGGCGGGGCGGATCACGTGGGTCACGAGCTGGGCACGCGCCGCGGCGAACAGCAGCGCCTCGGCCCGCGCGTCGACGCGCCCGGTCGCGGGATCCAAGATGGTGGCCCGCAACCGGTCCCCGAAGTCGGTCCCGCCCGGCTCCCGGGTGACCAGCACCTGGCATCCGATCTCCCGGGCGTACGCGGCGGCCAGTTCGATCTGCGTCCCTTTCCCCGAGCCTTCGACGCCCTCGAAGGTCACGAACACCCCGGGCCGCGGTTCGTGCCGCAGCTTCGGGGAGATGGTGAGCGGGCGGGGGCGAGCGAGACGCATGCGTCGGAGATTACGACGCGACCACAACCCCGCGAAGACGACCACGCAACCCGCCGTCCACAGCGCGATTCGGGTCCCGCTGAAGTCGAGCACGTGCTCACCGACATGGACGAAGTGATGAAGGCCGGCCGCCGCGCCGAGCAGCGGGAACGCCACCAGCGCGAGGAACAGCGCCATGCGGGCCGAGATAGTGAGCGTGGCGAACGTGCGGCCCCGGAACTCGTCCTCCACGTTCTCCTGCAGCAACGTGTAACCGGTCACCCACGTCAGCCCGACGCCCACGCCCATCGGCACCGCGAAGACCGACGCCAGCGCGATCGATCTCATCGCCGCCAGCCCGAACAGGCACGCGGCGGACCCGAGCATGGCGCCGTAGAACAGCCTGTCCTTCTCCACGAAACGGGTCAGGACGTTGAGGAGTCCAAGGCCCGCACCCATCCCGATCCCGAACGCCGTGATCAGGTAGCCGAAGCCGGTTGCACCCGCATGGACGTCGAACCGCGCGAAGATCGGGCCGAGGGCGATCACGGCTCCGACGGCGCCGAACCCCAGGACGATGCCGAGCGTCATCGCCCGGACCAGCACGTGCTCCCCGAGGAACCGATACCCCTCCTTCGCCTCTTCCCAGGCCGACCGGAGGTTCAGCTTCGGCACGCTCCTGGCCCGGAGCCGGCTGGCCGCGTTCTGGCGCAGGTCGAGGCCCCACACCATCCGGGCCGAGAACGCGAACGTCACGGCGTCGAGCCACAGGGCCAGGAACTCCGGCGCATGCTTGAAGTAGGGAACGCCGTGTCCGATGGCGCCGGACACGCCGGCGAGGGCGGCGAAGATCGCGCCCCCCAGTGGGAGCGTCCCATACGTGGTGACCAGCCCGATGGAGTTCGCGTTCGCCAGCTGTCGCCGCGACACCATGTTGGGGATGCTCGCGTCCTTGGCGGGAGTCCAGAGCAGCGAAAGGCACTCGATGACGAACGAGAGAGCGAAGATCGCCCACAGGCCCGGCATGAAGGGCATCGACGCGTACAGGACCCCGCGGGCGATGTCCGCCGACACCATCAGCTTTCGGCGGTCGAATCGGTCGGTGAACACGCCGGCGAACGGGCCGAACAGGACGCTCGGGGAGAGACGGGCGAGCATCACGCCGGCCACGGCCAGACCGCCCCTCGCCGCCGTGCCACCGAGCCTTGCCACCAGCGCCGCCACAGCGACGAACCCGACCCAGTCGCCGAGCGAGGAGACGAGCATCGCCTTCCACAGCCGCGAGAAGGAGGGGTGGGTCAGCAGGGCCCGCAGGCCGTTCGGTTGCGGCCGCGGGAGCTCGGGGATCTCCTCGACGGCGCGCGACATCTCTCTAGTGCGAACCCGGGATTGGGACGGAACGGGGCGGCGACACCGTCAGCTGGCCTTGCGCGACCTCGACCGTTTCCCGCCCGACCCTGCCGCCGATCGGGCGCGGGTCCCGGCGCGGGCCTTCGCGCTGCCGGACCTCGAACCGGCAGGCTTGGGGCTCCCGGCCCGGGGCTTCGGGATGAGCTTCTGGGCTTCCTCGTCGGGGAGCTCGCTCCCGCCCTCGTCCCACGCACGCTTGCAGGCGATGCACCGCCGGGCCCCGCCCCGGGCCGCCACCACCAAGCCGCCGCAGTTGGGACAGGGCTCGGGGAACGGCTGCTGGTTCACGGCGAACGCGCACTGAGGGTACCGGCTGCAGGAGAAGAAGTTGCCGAAGCGGCCCCGGCGTTCGACCAGTTCGCCCTGCTTGCATTCCGGGCAGGGGACGCCGGTACCCTTCGGTGGCTCCTTCTTGATGTACTTGCACTCCGGGTAGCCGCTGCAGCCCACGAACGGTCCGAACCGCCCGATCCGCCGCTGGAGCTGCCGGCCGCATTCGGGACACGTCTCGTCGAGCAGCTCGGGCTCGGGCCGCTCGGCGCCGGAGACCTCCCGCGTGTACTTGCACTCGGGGTAGTTCTCGCACGCGATGAACTTCCCGTACCGGCCAAGCTTCTCCACGAGGTGACCGGGGGGGTCGCGGCCCTCTTCGGGACAGCGGGGGCAGAGCTCCGCGAGGATCTTCTCCGGCGGCTGGATCTTCGGCCCGACCAGGTCGACCTGCGCCTTGAAGGGGTCGTAGAACTCGCGAAGGACGGACACCCACCCCGCCTTCCCTTCGGCCACGTCGTCGAGCTCCTCCTCCAGGCGCGAGGTGAAGCCGACGTCGACGATCTCGGGGAAGTAGTCGACGAGCGTGTCGACCACAACCTCCCCGATGTCCTCCGGGTAGAACCGCTTGTCCTCCAGCCGCACGTACTTCCGGTCGAGCAGGGTGGAGATGGTCGGCGCGTAGGTCGAAGGCCTCCCGATCCCGTTCTCCTCGAGCGCCTTGACCAGGCTCGCCTCGGTGAAGCGGGGCGGCGGCTGGGTGAAGTGCTGCTCAGGCAGCAGCTCCAGAAGCCGCAACGCCTGTTCTGCGGTCAGACCGGGGAGCATCGATTCGGCATCCTCGTCGCTGGTGTCGTCGCGCCATTCGAAGTACACCCGCCGGAACCCGTCGAACTTCAGGGTCTGGCCGGTGGCCCGCAGGAGGTAGACGGGAGCGGTCGCGTCCTCCGGGCGCGCGCTGACGTCCACGCTGACCTGGTCGAACCGCGCCTCGGCCATCTGGGAAGCCACGGTGCGCTGCCAGATCAGCCGGTACAGGCGACCCTGGTCCCGGTCGAGGATCCGGTCCATCTCGTCGGGGAGCCGGTGCGCGCCGGTCGGGCGGATGGCCTCGTGCGCCTCCTGGGCACCGCGCTGCTTCTTCCGGTACCGGCGCGGCTCGGCCAGGGCGTACTCCGGGCCGTACAGCTCCGTCACCAGCTGGGCCAGCTCGCCGAGCGCCTGCTCCGCGATGTTGACCGAGTCGGTCCGCATGTAGGTGATCAGCCCGACGTGACCCTCGCCGGGGAGGTTCACGCCTTCGTACAGACGCTGGGCGATCTGCATGGTCTTGCGCGAAGAGAACCCGAGCTTGCGGGCGGCCTCCTGTTGCAGCGTCGACGTGGTGAACGGCGGGGCCGGCGTCCGCTTGATCTCTCGCTGGCGGACCTCTTCGACCCGGTAGCGCGCGTTCCAGAGGCGGTCGACATGCACCTGCGCCTCTTCCTGCGTGGACAGGACCAGGCCCTTCTTGTCGGGCGAAGTGGCGAGCTTCTCCTCGCCCACCTGCACCAGACGCGCCAGGAACGGCTGCTGTTCGCCTTCGGGCGACAGCCGCGCGTCCACGCTCCAGTACTCCACGGGGACGAAGGCCTGGATCTCGCGTTCGCGATCCACGATCAGGCGGAGCGCGACGGACTGGACGCGGCCGGCTGACAGCGCACGCCGGAGGCGCTTCGAAAGGAGCGGCGAGAGCTCGTACCCGACGATGCGGTCCAGGATCCTCCGGGCCTGCTGCGCGTCGACCAGGTCGAAATCGATCCGGCGCGGGTGGCGGAACGCATCCTGCACCGCGTCGCGGGTGATCTCCGTGAACGTGACGCGGTTCGCCGTCTTCGGGTCGGCGCCGATCGACTCGGCGACGTGCCAGGCGATGGCCTCGCCCTCCCGGTCGAAGTCGGTGGCGAGCCACAGGCCGCCCGAGCCCTTGTACGCCCTCTTGATCCGCTCGATCGTCTCCGCGGAGTCGGGTTTGACCTCGTACTCCGGCCGGAAGTCCTCTTCGGTGTCAACGCCCATGCGATCCGCGGGCAGGTCGCGGACGTGGCCGCGGCTGGCCGTGACGGCGTAGTCGCCGCCGAGATATCGCTCGAGCGTCTTCGCCTTCGTGGGCGATTCCACGATCACCAGTTGTTTCGCCATGGTCGTCTCTTCTCTTCGATCTCCCCTGTGATGCGCGAGGCCGGCCGAACGCCACTGTACGGCATGCCGGCGACGTGACCGGTAAGAGGGTCGCGGGGGTGCGGGTGGTGGGGACGGAGGCCGGCGCCGTTCAGGAGCCCGGAACACGCGATCGGATCCGAACATTCCCGGCGACCTTCGCCGGCGGTCCGCTGGTACGCTCCTGCGCCGTGGAGCACTTCGTGATCACCCAGGTCGTGAAGTACGGGTACGCGGCGATCTTGGTGCTGATGGTGGCCGAGTCCGCCTGTATCCCGATCCCGAGCGAGGTGACCATGCTGTTCGGCGGGGCGCTGACCAGCGCAGCCGTCGTGACCACGTTCCACGCACAGCACCACCTCAACTTCATCGTGGTCGGGCTGGTGGGAAGCCTCGGCAACCTGGTCGGGTCGTGGATCGCCTACGGGGTGGGACGGGCCGGCGGGCGGCCGCTGATCGACCGCTGGGGACGCTACGTCCTGCTTCGGCCCCACGAGGTCGACCGCGCCGAAGCCTGGTTCCGCGACCACGGCCCGGCGGCCGTCTTCTTCTCCCGGCTGCTGCCGGTCGTCCGAACGTTCATCTCGCTCCCCGCCGGCGTGGCCGAGATGCCGCTCGGCCCGTTCACCATCTACACGGTCGCCGGGTGCCTGCCCTGGACGTTCGCCCTGGCCGGCGCGGGTTACGCCGTGGGACAGAACTGGGAACACGTGTCGAAGTACTTCGGGCCGGCCAGCATCGCGTTCGCCGTGGTGATCGTCGCCGCCATCGGGTGGTGGGTGGTCAGGCGGCTTCGGACCCGCGGTCAGGCCGAAGAGGTCTCCGGGCCGCGCTGACTCACCCCATGGGCCGCAGGCTGAGGGTGAACGTGCCCTGCAGCACGAACTGATCGAGGTTCGTCGTCGGCGACTGGCCCTGGTCGGCAGAGCCACCCCCGAACGGGAGGCCGAACGCCCCATCGGATGGGGCAACGCCGGGATCGAACGACGGGAACACGGCGGGGAAGCCCTTCGGCGTCAACATCAGGTCGAACCGCCCGGTCTCCGAAGACCGAAGCAGCACACCGGCGTGGGGATCGATCCACGCGGTCTGGCTCCAAGAGATCGAACCGAGGTAGTCGACCGTCGGCCGGACCGAGGTGTCGGTCGGCGCCCGCGCCGGGCCCGTGTCGACGAGGAGCGAGACGGGCGCCCGCACGTTCGTTCCGACCACCGCTCCGCGAACACCTCCGACATCCTCGTATCGAAGGAAACGGCCGTTCGATGTGGAGGCGACCTCACCGCTCCCTAGCAGGTAGGCGAGACGGGAATCGCGGGTCCACGTGGAACCCGGCTTGACATCGCGCACCGGCAGCACCGGGAACACCTGGTCGAGGCCGGGCAGCCCCCCGCCGGGTCCGGCCCCTTCGGCGAGGACGGGATCGCCGCTGGCGAGCACCCGGCCGTCGGCTGCGACCCGGACGGTCCACCCGGACACCGGGAGGGTGCGGGTGGCCGGGCTGCCGCCGATCGACAGCGTCCGCCGGCCGGCTTCGGCCTCGACGGTCGCGGTGCCGTTCCGGTCCACGGACCGCACCCGCCACGTGACGTCGGCCGTCTCCTGCATCCGGAAGCTGGAGGACGAACCTGGCGGGGCGGCATCCATGCCGAAGGTCACCCGGTACACCGTGGAGGTGCCGGGTTCGAACGCCAGCGCGAGGTGCACCGGCTGCGGCTGAAGCGACAGATAGAGGAGGACGGTCAGGCCGACGATCCCCACGATGGCCAGTGCCGCCCCGACGCGAACCGCCAGAGGGCGCCGAGGCGGCGCAGAAGCGGCAGCGTGCGGTTCGATGCCCGTCTGGACCTCGGCCACGCGCCCAAGGGTAGTCCGGCCCGTCCCCATCGGCCTTCCGTTCGCAGTGCCGGCTCTCGCGGATCGCCGGCGGCGACGGCGCGCCGATGTGGTAGAGGACGAAGGTGTCCGAGGTCTTCTCGATGATGTCCACCACGTCGTCCAGGGCATTCATCAGCCCGTGGATGTCCTCACGGTCGAACGGTGTCACGAACGTGGTGTCGAGCTTGCGGCCGATGGCATGACTGAGCTCGTCGCCGTGATGCTCCATGTCCCGAAGCCGCTTCGCCCGTGCCTCGATGTCGTCGTACGAGCGAAGCATCGACTCGAGCTCCCGCGCCGCA
>DHWS01000105.1:0-11573 GCA_002413305.1 Actinobacteria bacterium UBA5176
GGAGATGATGCGTGCCTGGAACTGCTCTTGTGGCGTGAGCGCCGTGCCGGCGGCCGTGGCGGCTTGGGAGGGCGTGGGGGCCCGCGGGCGGGGGCGCCCCGCCGGCCGGCCGGGCGCTGCCTCTACAAGCCGATCTCGGGGGCGACCTCCTGCAGGCCCTCGATCCCCAGGGCGATGAACTCGTCCAGCGACAGGCCGAGGTTCGGCTCGGCCAGTGCGATCTCCTCACGGTTCACCCCGGGGGCGAACGCCCGCTCCTTCAGCTTCTTCCGGATCGAGCTGACCTTCATCCCGGCCGACCTCTCGGGGCGGACCAGCGCGCCGGCCACCAACAGCCCGGCCACCGCGTCGGCGGCGACGATCGCCTTCGACATCAAGTCCGTCTGGTACTCGGGGTGGGCGTGGGCCAGCACGCCGTTGACCACCAGGTCGTCGACGCCCGCTTCGCGCAGCCACTCGGCGGCCAGGCGCGCGTGACGCTTCATGTCGTCGGCGGTTTGGTCCTGATCCAGGTCGTGGAAGAGCCCGGTCAACGCCCACGTCTCTTCGTCCTGGCCGAAGTGGCGCCCCAGCCGGCGCATCACGCCTTCGACGCTGACCAGGTGCCGGTACGTGGTGTCCTTGTCAGTCTTGCTGCGGGCCAGCGCCCGCGCATCCTCGATGTTCATCCGCGCACGCCTCTCACTTCAACAGGTAGGGAACGCTCGACAGGATCACACCGGGTTCGAACAGCAGCAACCGCTTGATGAACACCGGACGGTGGTTGTGGAGGGCATTGTGCCACCACTTCTTGACGACCAGCTCCGGGACGATGACCGAAGCGATCGAGTCCGGTCGCTTGGTGATCCGCCGGACCTCCTCCAAGATCGGCGCGGTCAGGTCGCGGAATGGCGCTTCGACGATGTCCAGCTCGATGGGGATGCGGCGATCCTCCCACTCGCGCTGGATGTCCTGCACCTCGTGTGCGTCGAACGCGAAGTAGACGGCCCGGACGGCGGTCGACTTCAAGGTCCGCGCGTAGTTGATGGCCCGGGCCGTCGCGTCGTGGGCCGCGGAGATGAACACGACGACTTCGGTGCGCTTGGGGATCAACGCCCGGATGGGCTCAGCCCGGAGCGGGGGCGGCAGGTCCTCCACCACGACCGGCACGTCGGTGATGACCACCTGCGGCTCGGAGAGGAGCCGGACCTTCAGGTAGAACGTGGTCCCCCGGCGGATGGCCGAGAGCAACGTGCGCTTGGGCATCATCTCGGGCAGCACCACGGTCACGTAGTCGTCGGGACCGCGTTCGATCGAACGGACGTACTCGATCACCGACGCGACGGGGTGGGCATCGGGCAGGACCTGCAAGGGAATCTCCGACCGGCTGAACTCCTTCCACCGCAGCGCCAGGTCGGAGGGGGAGCGCTCGCCGGGCACGTGGATCGCCCGGAAGTCGCCACCGGCGAACGACCGGACGTAGCCGACGGCCCGGGCGGTCGCCGCGTCGAGGGACTCGACGTACAGGACCACCGTGTTCGTGGCCGGCTCGGGCAGCGTCGGTGGTCGCTGGCGGAGCTGGACCCAGACCCGCTCGTAATGCCGGTTGATCCCGTAGAAGATCGCCACGATCACCGGCATCGCGGCGATCACGATCCACGCGCCGTGCTTGAACTTCGTGTCGATGACGATGGCCAGCACGATGAACGTGGCCGTCGCGCCGATCGCGTTGATCACGATCGACCGCTTCCAGCCCTTCGCCCCCGCGCCGCCCCGCCGCTTCACCTTCAACCAGTGCCGCACCATGCCCGACTGGGACAGGGTGAAAGAGGTGAAGACACCGACCACGTACAGCTGGATGAGCCGGTCGAGGTTCGCCTCGAAGACCCAGATGAGGATCGACGCGAACACGGCCAGCAGGATCACGCCGTTCGAGAACACCAGCCGGTCGCCGCGGTTCTCGAACTGGCGAGGCATGAACCGGTCGCGGGCCAGGATCGAGGACAACCGGGGGAAGTCCTGGAAGGAGGTGTTCGCCGCGAGGATGAGGATGGCGGCCGTGAAGATCTGCACGAAGTAGTACATGAAGCCGTGGACGAACGCCCCGCCAGCCCCCCGGTGCCCGAAGACTCCGTCCGCGATCTGCGCCACGACGGACTTGAAGTCGCTGGGGAGCGGATGGGAGTGGGCGGCCAGGAAGCTGATCCCCAGGAACATCGTGATGGCGATGAACCCCATCAGCGCGAGCGTCTCGGCGGCGTTCTTTGACTGGGGCCGGCGGAATGCGGGGACACCGTTCGAGATGGCCTCCACACCGGTCAGCGCGGTCGAACCAGACGAGAACGCGTGCAACAGGACGAACAACCCCACCGCGCCCGCCGTGCCGATGGGCAGCAGCTCCCCGTGCGGTGGGAGCACCGCGCGGGCGCACCCGCCGGTCGCGCACTTCACCATCCCGGTCACCACCAGCACGTAGATCGAGACGATGAAGCCGTAGGTCGGGACGGCGAACAGGATGCCGGACTCGCGGACGCCCCGGAGGTTCGCCAGCGTGATCAGCGCCACGAACCCGATCGAGAGGAACACCTTGTCGGGATCCAGGGACGGCACGGCAGAGGTGATCGCGAAGACGCCGGCCACCACCGAGACCGAGACGGTCAGGACGTAGTCCGTCAGCAGGGCCGCCGCGGCGATGAGGCCCGGGAGCGTCCCGAAGTTGTCCTTGCTCACGATGTAGGCGCCGCCACCGTTCGGGTAGGCCCGGACGGTCTGGCGGTACGACGCCACCACGATGGCCATCAGGGCGGCGATGGCGATCGCAATCGGCATGACCAGATGTGCCGAGGCGAGGCTGACCGCGACCAGCACCACCAGGATCTGCTCGGTGGCATACGCCACCGAGGAGAGCGCGTCGGAGGAGAACACCGGCAGCGCCAGCACCTTCGGCAGCAGGGTGTGTTCGAGCGAATTGCTGGCCAGGCGGCGCCCGACCAGGACACGCTTGACGACGCCCCCGACCGAGCTGGCGGATTCGCGTTCGATCTGGGCCATGACCCGGCCGATTCTATCCGGCGGTCTTCGCGGGGCCGGCCGGGGGTTCGGAACCGGATTCGGGCGGCGCCCACCGGTACCCCACCCCAGGCTCGGTGAGGATCAGCGAGGGCTCGCCGGGGGTGTCTTCGAGCTTCTTGCGAAGGTTCGCCACGAACACCCGGAGGTAATGGCTCTCATCCGAATACCCCTCGCCCCACACCTTCTGCAGGAGCCACCGGTGCGTGAGCAGCTTGCCCGGATGGGTGACCATGAGCTCGAGGAGGGCGAACTCTGTGGGCGTGAGGTGGACCGGCTCCCCCGCCCTGGTCACCGCGTGGCGGGGCAGGTCGACCTCGAGATCTCCGGCCCGCACGACCGGCGGCTCGACCTCGGCCGGACCCTTGCGCCGAAGCACCGCCCGCATCCGAGCCTGCAGCTCGTCCATGGCGAACGGCTTGGTCACGAAGTCGTCGGCACCGGCGTCCAGGGCGGCGACCTTCTCCGCCTGGGACTCGCGGACCGAGAGGACGATCACGGGCACCTCGGACCACGAACGGAGCCGGCGGATCACCTCGACCCCGTCGATCCCCGGGAGTCCGAGGTCGAGCAGGACCAGGTCGGGCTGGCCGGCCGCCACGACGTCCAGCGCGGTCTCGCCGTTCGGGGCGGTCTGCACATCGTGTCCTCGGGCGGTGAGGCTGGCCCGGAGCGTTCGCAGGATCTGGGGTTCGTCGTCGACCGCCAGGATCCTCACGGGTGGACCGCTTCCGGCTGGCCGGCGGTCGTCCGGGCAAGGGGGAGACGGAACCCGACGGTCGCGCCGCCCCCGGGGGTCTCTTCGATCCACATCGAACCCCCGTGCGCCACGACGATGGCCCGGGCGATGGCCAGCCCGAGGCCCGTACCGCCCCGCCGGCCGTCGACGTCGCGACGGTAGAACTCGTCGAAGACCTTCGTCCGCTCGCCGGGGGGGATGCCCGGCCCGTGGTCGGCGACCTTCATCTCCACCATGCCCTGCCACGCGACGGCCAGGATGGCGATCTCCGAGCCCGGGGGTGCGTACCGGATCGAATTCTCGAGCAGGTTCGTGAGGACCTGGTCCATCTGCATCACGTCGACCGGGACCGGCGGGACGTTCTCCCGGATCTGAACCCGGACCGGCCGGCCGGCCAGCGCAGGCCGGAGCCGCTCGACCACCGAGGAGACGAGCTCCTCCAGAGGGACCGGTTCGACCGTGGGGACCAGGGCTCCGGCCCGAAGGCGGGACAGATCCATCAGGTTGGCCACCAGTCGGTTCAGGCGTTCGGACTCCTCGAGGATCGTCCGAAGCAGTTCCTGGCGCTGGTCATCGGAGAACGGCACGCCTTCCTCGAGCAGGCTCGACGCGCTGGCCCGGATCGAGGCCAGCGGCGTGCGAAGGTCGTGGGTGACGCTCGAGAACAACGCGGCCCGGATCCGGCTGGCCTCGGCTTCGACCTTGGCCGAGGAAGCCTCCTCACCCAGGCGGGCCCGCTCCAGGGCGAGCGCGACCTGCCCGGCGAACGTCCGCAGGACCTCCGCTTCGGGGCCCTGCACCCGGCTCCGCGATGGACCGAACATCTCGATCCGGCCGAGCACCTTCGTGCCCGTATCGAGCGGGACGGAGACGATCCCGGGCCCTTCTTGCAGCGCGCCGGCCGTCGCGCTTTCGGCCGGCGAGCCGTGCTGGTCGAGCACCACGATCCGGCAGCCCTCCAGTCCGTACAACGCGCGAAGGGAGACAGCGAGGTCCTCCAGAACGGCCGAGACGCCGGCCCCCGACAGGAGCCGCGACGTGACGTGGTAGACGGCCCGAACCTGGTGCTCGCGGAACTCGGCCATGGTTCGCTCGCCGAGGGCGGCGGAGATCGCCGCGCTGACCGCGGCGGCGACCAGCAGGAAGACCGCCAGCGCGACGAGGTCTTCGGACTTGTCCACCCGGAAGGTGTGCCGGGGTGCGGTGAAGAAGTAGTCGAGGCCGATGAAGGAGGCGGCGGCGGCCAGGAGGGCCGGCCACAGGTGCCCGACCGCGGCGGCCGCCACCACCACGAGCAGGTAGAGCAGGGCGGCCACCACGGTGCTCCGGCGCGCCGGGATGGTGGCCAGGAACGTCACCAACACGGGACCGGCGACCGCCAGCACGACGCCGGCCACCGTTCGGCTGCCTCCGGGGCGGGCCAGGAGGAGCTCCAGCCGCTCCGGGCTCTGATTCGTTCCCCGTTCGGACGGTGTTCGCGGTGACATGCGGCACGCTCCTGGGCCCGCCGGCGCACGGCATGTCGCGCCGGTCGCGTCTCTTGACGACATCTTGACGCTTCCGCCGATTCCCTTGACGGGTTCTTGACGTCTCGCGGCCGAAGCTCGAACCGAGATGGTAGCCATGTCCCTGCTCAACAGCCTGGTCCCGGCCCTGTGGATCGGAGGGCTGACCTTGGTCTTGATCGGCCGGGCGGTCGCCACGTGGCTCCGGTGCCGGGATGCGGCCCGGTACGCGCGTCTCGCGGCGAGGCTGGCGAGCGCGACGGAGGAACCTCTCACTCGCGGGTTGACGCTGCTCCCGGCGGCGGCCGATCCGGTAGCGGCCTGGGCCGAAACCCCGGAGGAGCCTGCCCAACCGGTCTCTGCACGGCGGGCGGAGGGCTGACGATGGCCATCCTCACGCCGGACCGCAACACCGCCGCACGGCCTCGACCGACGGTTCCGAGCCCCGCCACGCCTCCTTCGGACCTGAGCGTCGGACAGGGGGAAGCGCGCCCGGGCTACCTCGCCAAACGCTTCTTCCTGGGCCGGCCGCTGGCCACCCACCGCCTGGCCCACGAGCGCCTCGGCAAACCCACCGCCCTGGCCGTCTTCTCCTCGGACAACATGTCGAGCGTCGCCTATGCCACGGAGGAGATCCTTCGCGTGCTGATCCCCGCCGTCGGGGTGGTGGCCTTCACGCTGGTCATGCCCGTCACCATCTCGGTGATCCTGATCGAAGCGATCCTCATCTTCTCCTACCGCCAAACGATCAAGGCCTATCCGTCGGCAGGCGGCGCGTACATCGTGACGAAGGACAACCTGGGGCTGCTGCCGGCGCAGCTGGCCGGGGTCGCGCTGCTGGTCGACTACGTCCTGACGGTGGCGGTGTCGACGGCGGCCGGGGTGGAGGCCATCAGCAGCGTCTACCCGCTGGCCGTACCGGTTCGGATCGGGCTGTCGCTGTTCTTCGTCTGGCTGATCGCCTACGGGAACCTGCTGGGCGTGCGCGAATCGGGCCGGATCTTCGCCGTGCCCACCTACGTCTTCATCGTCAGCCTGTCACTGACCTGCGCCGCCGGCCTGTACCAGGTCCTCATGGGCCACCTGCACCCGTTCCCGATCGGGCCTCAGGTCCACAGCGGCGGACTGACGCCGGGGGTCGCGGCGGTGACCGTGTTCATCGTCCTGAAGGCGTTCGCCTCCGGAGGCGCGGCCGTCACGGGCGTGGAGGCCATCTCGAACGGCGTGCCCGCCTTCCGCAAGCCCGAATGGAAGAACGCCCAGACCACGCTGGTGTGGATGGGCGTCATCCTCTCCTCGACGTTCCTGGCGGTCTCCTACCTGGCCTACCGCCTGCACGTGATCCCGGTGGCCGACGAGAGCAAGTCGGTCCTCGGCCAGATCGGGCAGGTGGTCTACGGGCACGGGGCGATCGGGCAGGTGCTCTTCTATGTCCTGCAGATCTCAACCACCCTGATCCTCATCCTGGCGGCGAACACCTCGTTCGCCGATTTCCCCCGTCTGGCCAGCTTCCACGCAGGCGACGCGTTCATGCCCCGGCAGCTGACGAAGCGCGGGCACAAGCTGGTGTTCTCCAACGGGATCGTCGCTCTGGCGGTGGCCGCCACCGTGGTCATCGTGGTGTTCCGGGCGAGCGTGACCGCCATGATCCCCCTGTACGCGCTGGGCGTGTTCACCTCCTTCACCCTCTCGCAGAGCGGCATGGCGAAGCGGCATCTGCGCCTCCGTGAGCAGGGGTGGCGACTGGGCCTGCTGGTCAACGGGTTCGGCGCGATCTCGACCGGCGTGGTGGCGATCATCATCGCCGTCGTGAAGTTCCACCCGCACGGGGAGTTCGGCGGAGCCTGGATGGTCATCCTCGCCGTCCCGATCCTCGTGTTCGCGCTGGTGCGGGTCAACAAGACGTACGAAGCGGAGGAGGACGACCTGCTGGAAGGCCTCGAGCACATCGACCGGGAGCCGGCCCGCGCCCACACGGCCCTGGTCCTGGTCGATGCGCTGGATGAGAAGACGCTCCACGCGATCCAGTACGCCTTCACGATCCGGCCGGCCGACATCCGGGGTGTCCATCTCGGCACCGGCCCCGAGGCGACCACCGAGCTCCTGCATGGGTGGAGCGCCGCTGAGATCGGCTTCCCGCTGGAGGTCTGGCCATGCGGGACTGAGCGGAAGGGCGCCTGCCTCGCCAGGTACGTCCGGGAGCGCACCTCCGAAGGCGACCAGATCACGGTCATCGTTCCCGGGCCGAAACGCCTGACGTTCTGGCAGCGCCTGCGCAGGGGGCGGTCCTGGACGGGGCTGGTCGAACCGCTCCGCGAAATGGAGAACGTGAGCGTGGCGGTGATCCGGGAACACGCCGGGGGCGGGCACCAGCAGGGGGCCGGTGGGCGCATCCGCGTCTCGCCCCGGGCCCGCCACAGCGCGGTCATCCTGATCGACCGGCTGGACCGAAGCGTGCTGAAAGCCATCCGCTACGCCCGGGCCATCCAGGCCATCGACATCCGCGTGGTGCATGCGGGGATCGATCCCGAACGGGCGGCCCGCCTGGTCGAACAGTGGGGCGAGGTCGGCGTCACGCTGGGGGTGCCGCTGGACGTGGTCGAGTGCTTCGACCGGAACATCTCCCGCACGGTGCGCCAGTACGTCGAGCGGCTGAAGTCCCCCGATTCGGAGATCACCGTCATCCTTCCCCGCCGGGAGTACCCGCGCCCCGTCCAGCGGCTGCTCCACGACCACACCAGCCGGACGATCACCCGGGCGCTGGCCGACGAGGGGCACGTCGACGTGGTGGCCGTTCCCTACAAGCTGCGCGGCCGCCACGGCGACCGCCCGCGCCGGCACGGTCGAGCGACGCCCACGGTGCGCTAACCTGACCGGCATGCACGTCGTGATCATGGGTTGCGGACGGGTCGGGGTCGCCCTGACCCTCCAGCTCGCCAAGTCGGGGAACTCGGTTGCCATCATCGACAAGCGCCCGGAGGCCTTCGACCGGCTGCCCCCCGGGTTCGAGGCGAAGAAGGTGGTCGGGCTGGGGTTCGACCGCGAGGTGATGATGGACGCGGGCATCAAGGAGGCCGGGGGGTTCGTGGCGGTGTCGAACGGCGACAACTCGAACATCGTCTCGGCCCGCATCGCCCGTGAGCACTTCCACGTGCCGAAGGTGGTCGCCCGGATCTACGACCCCCGCCGGGCGGAGATCTACGAGCGGCTGAACATCCCCACTGTGGCGTCCGTCCGTTGGTCGGCGCAGCAGATCACGTTCCTCCTGTTCCACGGCAAGGAGGAGCTGAAGGAGAGCTTCGCCGGCGGCTCGCTGCTCCACCTCCAGTTGACGATCCCCGACCACCTCGTGGGGCAGCTGATCACGTCGGTGGAGTCGACGGGCGAGGTCCAGGTGATCGGCGTGGGGCGGGGCGGGGGCGGCTTCATCCCCGTAGCCACCAGCACGTTTCAGCAGGGCGACGTCGCCCACTTCGTGGTGGCCAAGGACGCCATGGCCAAGGTGGACCTCCTGCTGACGCCGGCGCCCGAATGAAGGAGGCAGCGCGGTGAAGCTCGTCGTCGCCGGTGCCGGGAAGATGGGGCGCCACCTCGCTCTTGACCTGTCCGACCGCGGGCACGAGGTGACGATCATCGAACAGCTCCCCGGCGCCGTGGCTCGGGCGCGCCAAGAGCTCCCCGACGCCGTGGCGATCCTGCTCGGCGACGCGTGCGAGCCCTACGTGCTGGAGGAGGCCAAGCTCGCCCAGGCCGAGGTGATCATCGCCGCCACCGGCGACGACGAGGACAACCTGGTCATCTCCCTGCTGGCCAAGCAGGAGTTCGCCGTCCCACGCGTGTTGGCCAGGGTGAACCACCCCACCAACGAGTGGATGTTCACCGAACAATGGGGCGTGGACGTCGCGGTCTCGCCCGCGCACATCCTCACCGCCATGGTCGACGAGGCCGTGTCGGTCGGGGACCTGGTCCGGTTGCTGAAGCTCCAGCACGGACAGGTCACGCTGGTCGAGCTCACGCTGAAGGAGGGCTCGGCGGTGGCGAACCGGCCGATGTACGAGCTTCGGCTGCCGCTCGATTCGGCCATCGTGGCGATCGTCCGCGATGAGCACGTGGTGATCCCGCAGCCCGAGACGGTGCTCGCCGCCGGGGACGAACTGCTGGCGATCGCCACGCCCGATGTCGAAGAGGAGCTCCGCCAGGCCCTGGAGTAGACGCGCAGGTCGCCGCGGCGACTCAGGCGAACTCGAACGTGGGGTTCACCATGCGCAGGACGCCCTGTTCGCGGCCCAGGACCCCATCGATCATGAGTCGCGATCCGAGGGCCAGCCCGGGGATCGAACGTCTCCCGAGCCACCGGGCGGCCACCTCACCGGTCCCGTCCGAGAGCACCACTTCCAGCGCCTCGAACCCTTCGATCGGCCGAACGGTGATCCGCCGGACCATGCCGGCGAGCTTCACCCGTTCCCGGAGCGGGGCCTCCGCGATCCGGACCGTGCCCGGGACGGTCGCCGCCCAATCGCTCAGCTCCTCGGCCAGGCGGGACTCGTCGCTCGCCGTCAGCCGGCTCAGGAACCGCCGAACGGCACCCACCTCCGCGGATCCGTTCAGGAGGCCGGGTCGTTGGTGGGCGCGGATGCGCCGGGCGAGCCGTCGTCCGCACCGGGCGAGCCGTCGCCGCCGGCACCGGGGCCGTGTCCCGTCGCGCTGGAGGCGATCCGCGAGACCTCGGCCGCCTCCGGGTAGTCCGGACCCCCGGGGACGTGCTCCGGTAGCAGCAGCTGGACCTTCTGGGACTTGGAGTACCAGATGGCCGCCGCCAGGACCAGCGTCGAGGCGATGGCCACCACGTACCGGATGGCCGTGTGGCCCGCTCCGCCCGACCCGTACTTGACCACCAGCGGTGCGATCAGCAGCGCCACCAGGTTCATGACCTTGATCAGCGGGTTCAGGGCCGGGCCCGCCGTGTCCTTGAACGGGTCGCCGACGGTGTCGCCGATGACCGTGGCCTTGTGGGATTCGGAGCCCTTCCCGCCGTACAGGCCCTCTTCGACCAGCTTCTTCGCGTTGTCCCAGGCGCCGCCGGCGTTGGAGAGCATGACGGCCAGCAGCTGGCCCGTGAGGATCGTCCCGGCCAGGAACGCGCCGAGGGCTTCAGCCTTCAGGAAGAAGCCGACGAGGATCGGCGACAGCACGGCCAGCAAGCCGGGCGTCATCAATTCGCGGAGCGACGTCCGGGTGCAGATGTCGACCACGGCGGCATAGTCCGGCGTTTCCTCGTAGGTCATGATCCCGGGGTGCTCGTGGAACTGCTTGCGCACCTCGATCACCACCTGTGATGCGGCCCGCCCCACGGCCCGGATGGCCAGGGCAGAGAACAGGAAGCTCACCGAGCCGCCGATCAACAGGCCGACCAGCACGTCCGGGTGGTCGACGCGGATCCCGAGGAAGTTGAAGCCGGCCCCGACCAACGCGACCTGGAAGGAGCCGAACAGCGACGTCGCCGCGATGACCGCCGTGGCGATGGCCATGCCCTTGGTGATGGCCTTCGTGGAGTTCCCCACAGCGTCCAATCCGGTGAGGATCTCGGAGGCGCGGCCTTCGAACTCGCCGGACATCTCGGCGATGCCTTGCGCGTTGTCCGAGATAGGTCCGTACGTGTCCATCGAGACGATGACGCCCACGGTGGTCAGCATCCCCATGCCGGTCAGCGAGATGAAGTACAGGCGTTCGTCCAGGTTGTGTCCGAGGTAGAAGGCGGCGATGATCACCGCGCCGATCACGAGGATCGCCCACACGGTCGACTCAAGGCCGACCGCGAAGCCGCTCAGGATCGTGGTGGCGGGGCCGGTCTGACTGGCCTCGGCGATCTCCTTCACCGGGGTGCGCTTCGTCGAGGTGAAGTGCTCGGTCAGGACCTGGATGATGCTGGCCAGGATCAAGCCGAACACCACCGCCCAGAACACCCGGAGGTCCTTCACGTAGGTGACAGCCACGATGAACACACCCACCGCCGAGGCCAACGCGGAGAGGAAGAAGCCGCGGTTGATGGACTTCATCCCGCTCTCGGTCTCCGTCCGCGGCGAGACCGCCATGATGCCGATGATCGACGTGATGATGCCGACGGCCCGGACGAACAGCGGGAACATCACCCCGACGATGGCCCCGGACTTCGAGCCGCTGAACGCCGCCGCCCCCAGGATGATGGAGGCCAGCAGTGTGACCTCGTAGGACTCGAACAGGTCGGCGGCCATCCCCGCACAGTCGCCCACGTTGTCGCCGAC